>JBEBBB010000181.1:0-10189 GCA_041158605.1 Pseudomonadota bacterium | reverse complement strand
AAGCCCAACAGGCCGCGAAGGGGGCGAAAAAATGACCATCGCCCGTTTGTCTTTGTTGTGTGTGGGCGTGTGGGGTTTGGTGGGTTGTTCGGGGTCTTCTACCGATGACCTGCGCGCTTGGATGGTTGAACAGCGCAACGCCGTCAAACCCCGCGTCGAAACCGTACCCGAGCCGACCCGCTTTGTGCCGCAGGCCTATGTCAGTGAAGGCGCTTTGTCGCCCTTCAGCAATGAAAAACTCTCTTCTATGCTGCGCAAAGAAGGGGGCGGGGTGCCCAGTGCCACGGCCTTGATACAGCCCGAGTTGAGCCGGCGCAAAGAGCCGCTCGAGTTCACCCCGCTGGACAACATGTCCATGGTCGGCTTGTTGGACAAACAAGGGCAAAAAGTCGGGTTGGTCAAAGTCGACCAGCTCCTTTACCAAGTCAAAGCTGGCAACTACCTGGGCCAGAATTACGGGCGCATCACGCGCATCACTGAAACCGAAATCACCTTGCGTGAAATCGTGCAAGACGCCGCTGGCGAATGGATCGAGCGTTCGGCCAGTTTGCAGCTTCTAGAGGGAAAATCCAAATGAAGAACATCACTCCCACAGCGGCGGCAACGCCTTTACAGGCGCCTTGGGGGCGATTGGCGGTGCTGGTAGCTGTGGCCATGTTGCCCGCGTGGTTGCAAGCCCAGGTGATCCAATCGGTCCGCGCCGCCAGCCAAGGTGGCACCGAGGTCATCCAAATCGAGACCAGTGCACCCCTGAAGCAACTGCCCAAGGGTTTTGCCATCCAATCGCCCGCCCGCATCGCACTGGACTTCGCTGGTGTCACGAATGGTCTGGGTCAAAACTTGGTGGACTTGAACCAAGGCAATTTGCGCTCCGCCAATGTGGTGGAGGCGGGGGATCGCACCCGCGTTGTGCTGAACTTGAACCGTGCGGCGTCTTACCAAACCCGCATCGACGGCAAAACCCTTTTGGTGACCCTGGAACCCATGGCCGCAGCCACCCCCCAGGGCGGCCAGGCGGCGGTGGTTTTTGCCGAAAGTGGCAACCAAAATGTGCAACCCTTAAAAGACGTGGATTTCCGGCGCACCCCCGAAAACGCCGGTCGGGTGGTGGTCAACCTCGCCAACAACCAAGTGGGTGTGGACATCAAGCAGTCGGGCAAAAGCCTGGTGGTTGAATTCCTGAAAACAGCCTTACCCGAGGGTTTGCGCCGCAAGTTGGACGTGGTGGACTTTGGCACGCCGGTGCAGACCATCACCACCACCCAGGTGGGCGACCGCGTGCGCATGGTCATCGAGCCCAAAGGGCTGTGGGAGCACAGTGCTTACCAGAGCGACAACCAGTTTGTGCTCGAGGTGCGCGAGCAAAAAATCGACCCCAACAAACTGAGCCAAGGTCCAGGCTACACAGGGGAGAAGTTGTCGCTCAACTTCCAGAACATCGAGGTCCGGGCCCTGTTGCAGGTGATTGCAGATTTCACCAATTTCAACATCATCACGTCCGACACCGTGGGTGGCAATGTCACCTTGCGCCTCAAAGACGTTCCATGGGACCAAGCCCTCGACATCATTTTGCAGGCCAAAGGCCTGGGCATGCGCAAAACCGGCAATGTGATCTGGATTGCACCGAAGGACGAAATCGCCGCCCGCGAAAAGCTCGATTACGAATCGGCCGCCCAGGTGCAAACCCTGGAGCCTTTGCGCACGCAGTCCTTCCAGTTGAATTACGCCAAGGTGTCTGATATCGCCGCCCAGTTGCGCGGAGATGGCGCCAGCCCTGGCGGGGCAGATGGCGGTGCCAGTGCCCGCATCTTGTCCCCTCGGGGTAGCGTGATCCCGGAGGCCCGGACCAACCAGTTGTTTGTCACCGACATCCCTTCTCGTTTGGAGCAAATCAAAGATTTGGTGACCAAACTGGATGTGCCTGTTCGCCAAGTCATGATTGAAGCCCGCATCGTGGAGGCCGATGAAAAATTCGGTAAGTCCATCGGTGTCCGTTTGGGCGCCGGTGTGCGCGATGTGTCCACCGATGACAAGGTTCGGTTCACCTTGGGTGGCAGTTACAACCAGGTGTCCAGTGGCACCGCCCAGACCGACACCCCATTTGTGAACTTGCCCGCCCAAGGCCTGCAAGACGCCACCCCCATCACATTTGCCGCGTCCTTGTTCAGCCCCAGCGCCGCCCGGTTCTTGAACCTGGAGATTTCTGCTTTGCAGGCCGACAACCAGGGTCGGGTGGTCAGTAGCCCACGCCTCATCACCGCCGACCAGGTCTCTGCGGTGATTGAGCAGGGTGTGGAAATCCCCTACCAGCAAGCCACCTCCAGCGGCGCTACCTCGGTTGCTTTCCGCAAGGCCAGTTTGAAGCTGGAGGTGACCCCCCAGATCACCCCTGAAGGGGGCATCATCTTGAACGTAGAGGTCAACAAAGACAGCCCAGGTGAAGTGTTGGTGGGTTTGGTCACCATCAACACCAACCGCGTCAAAACCCAGGTCCTGGTGGAAAACGGCGGGACTGTGGTGATCGGGGGTATTTTCCGGTCGTCCGAGACTTCCAGCGAAAACAAAGTGCCGGTGTTGGGCGATGTACCGGTCTTCGGCAACCTGTTCAAGAACCGCACCCGTTCGACCGAAAAACGCGAGCTGTTGGTGTTCCTGACTCCCCGGGTGTTGGGCCAAGGTTTGGGCGCCCGCTAACGGCTTGCGGTTTTGATGATCAGCCTTGTTGGTTTGCCCGGATCGGGCAAATCCACCGTGGGGCGCCAGCTGGCGCGCCGCTTGGGTTTGCCTTTTTTTGATTCGGATCACGTGATTGAGCAGCGCTTGGGCTGTCTGATCCGAGAGTTTTTTGAGCGTGAAGGCGAAGACCGCTTCCGCGACGTGGAAGAGCAGGTTTTGGACGAACTCACCCAGGCAGGCGCCGCCGTTTTGTCCACGGGTGGGGGGTCTGTGCTGCGCCCGGCCAACCGCGAACACCTCCGGGCGCGCACCCACGTGTTTTACCTCCGGTCCACGCCAGAAGAGGTGTTCAGGCGCTTGCGCAACGACCGCAACCGCCCTTTGTTGCAAGTGGCCGATCCCCTGCAGCGTTTGCGGGACTTGTTTGCGATCCGCGACCCGTTGTACCGAGAGGCCTCTCAATACGTCATTGAAACCGGTCGTCCCTCGGTGG
The DNA here is from genome assembly GCA_041158605.1 of Pseudomonadota bacterium. Classification (GTDB taxonomy): domain Bacteria; phylum Pseudomonadota; class Gammaproteobacteria; order Burkholderiales; family Burkholderiaceae_C; genus JBEBBB01. The sequence goes on along the minus strand of JBEBBB010000181.1, from coordinate 7,020 downwards.
CCACGCTGGTGAACATGATCGCGATGCAGCTCGAGCTGTCCGGCCCGGCCTCGACACCGGGGCCCTAGGCCTGGTTGTGTTGTGGGGTGGCCTGGGCTGGAACTCGCCTAAACTAGCGCGATGCAAGCCCCGACCCCACCCCAGATACTGCACCAGGTTCAGATCCCGCTGGCCGACCGTGCCTACCCGATCACCATAGGCACCGGCTTGATCGGCCATGCCGGTACCTGGGCAGGCCTGCCTGCCGCCCAAACCGCTATGGTGGTCACCAACAACGTGGTGGGCCCTTTGTACGCCGAGGCCTTGACCGGCGCGCTGGCACCCCATTACCCGCGGGTGTTGGTGGTGACCTTGCCCGATGGCGAGGCCCACAAAACCTGGAACAGCCTGAACCTGATTTTTGACGCCCTGTTGGCCCATGGGTGCGACCGCAAAACGGTTTTGTTTGCGCTGGGTGGTGGTGTGGTGGGTGACATGACCGGCTTTGCCGCCGCCAGTTACATGCGGGGTGTGCCCTTTGTGCAGGTCCCCACGACCCTCTTGTCCCAGGTGGATTCTTCGGTGGGGGGTAAAACGGCAATCAATCACCCCATGGGTAAAAACATGATCGGCGCGTTTTACCAGCCGGTTCGTGTGGTGTGCGACCTGTCCACCATGGCCACCTTGACCGACCGGGAGTTGGGTGCGGGTTTGGCCGAGGTCATCAAATATGGGCCGATTGCCGACCTGGCCTTGCTCGACTGGATCGAGCAGAACCTGTCTGCCTTGTGGGCCCGGGACGGCCAGGCCCTGGCACATGCCGTCAAGCGGAGTTGCGAGATCAAAGCGGGTGTGGTTGGGGTGGACGAGCGCGAGTCCGGTCTGCGCGCCATTTTGAACTTTGGCCACACCTTCGGGCACGCCATTGAGGCCGGTATGGGCTACGGCGCCTGGCTCCATGGCGAAGCGGTGGGCTGTGGCATGGTGATGGCCGCCACCTTGTCTGAAAAGCTGGGGTTGCTCAGCCCGGTACACCGCAAAAGGCTGGTGGACCTGATCGCCGCCGCCCGTTTACCGGTGCAAGGGCCTGTGCTGGATGCCCAGGACAATGTGGGCCGTTACCTGGCCTTGATGCGTTTGGACAAAAAGGCCGAGGCCGGTGATATCAAGTTTGTACTGGTCAACGACCAAGGGCAGGCCGTGGTTCAGGGCGCTCCCGATCGGGCAGTGGCCGAGGTGATTGAGGCTTGTTGTGCCTGAGCAGGTGGGTCTGGCGCCCTATGCCTGCCAGAGCCCCAGCGCCCGCGGGCGCCGTTTTCCCGAGGTGCCTGCCCCAACGCGCAACGATTTTCAACGCGACCGCGACCGGGTGATCCATTCCACGGCATTCCGGCGCTTGGTTTACAAAACACAGGTCTTCGTGAACCACGAGGGCGACCTGTTCCGCACGCGCCTGACCCACTCTTTGGAAGTGGCCCAGCTGGGGCGCAGCATCGCTCGCAGCCTGAGGCTCAACGAGGACTTGGTCGAGGCGGTCTCTTTGGCCCACGACCTGGGGCACACCCCATTTGGCCATGCCGGGCAGGATGCCCTGAACGCCTGTTTGTTGGCCGATACCTCCCTGACGGGTGCCGATACGGTGCCAAACGTGGCCACCCCTTCTCCCGGTTTTGAGCACAACTTGCAAAGCCTGCGGGTGGTCGACGAGTTGGAAGAGCGCTACCCCTCGTTCAACGGCTTGAACCTTTGTTTTGAAACCCGCGAGGGCATACTCAAACACTGTTCTCGGGCCAACGCCCGTTGGCTGGAGGCCTCAGAGCCTGGCGGGGTCGGCAGCCGTTTTCTGGCAGGCACCCAACCGTCTTTGGAGGCCCAACTGTGCAACCTGGCCGACGAAATCGCGTACAACGCCCACGATGTGGATGACGGTGTGCGTTCGGGTTTGTTGACCCTGGACATGCTGGAAACCGTACCCCTGTTTCGGTGTTACCAGTTGGAGACCCTGCGCGACCATCCCCAGTTGACAGGGCGCCGCCTGTTGTTCGAAAGCATACGCCGCATGCTCAGCGCCCAGGTTTACGATGTGATCGAGGCATCGCGTGTGGCCCTGGCGCGTGCGGGTGTGGACTCCCTTGAGGGTGTCCGGCGGTCGGGTCCGTTGCTGGTGTTCTCAGACGACATGAAAACGCTGTCACAGGGGCTGAAGTCCTTTTTGCTGAGCGCGCTCTACCGGCACCCCCAAGTGATGGCCACCACGGACCAAGCGCGGGCGGTGGTGGCCACGCTGTACCGCACCTACCTTGATACACCCACCGAGATGAAGGCTGGCGCATGGGCCCAAGGCCGGCCCTTGCAGCGCGCCGTGGCCGACTACATCGCGGGCATGACTGACCGGTTTGCCATTCGCGAGCACGAGCGGCTGACTGGCCGCATGGCGTTCGCGTGAACATGGGATCCCACACCCCCTCCGTGGCTGTGCCGCCCAATGTGCAAACCCAGACGGGCGCGGCGGCCGTGGTGTTGACCGCAGGGGTGATCGCGGCTGTCCATGTGGGCAAATTGCCGCCAGCCATACCGGTGCTTCGCGCCGAATGGGGTGTGGGTTTGGTGGAAGCGGGCTTTTTGTTGTCTTTGGTTCAAGTCGCCGGTATGGCGCTGGGGCTGGTGGGGGGGGCGTTTGCCGACCGTTGGGGTTTGCGCCGCACGGCCGCCCTGGGGTTGTTGGTGCTGGGTGCAGGCAGTCTCATCGGTGCCATGGCGCCTGGGCTGTACGCCCTTTTGGTGGCCCGGGCCCTCGAAGGGGTGGGCTTTTTGATGGTGGTGTTGCCGTGTCCTGGTTTGTTGCGCCACCTGGTTCGTGGGCCTGCGGACACGGGACGCTGGCTGGGCTTCTGGGGGGCGTACATGCCACTGGGGGCTGCCTTGGGGTTGCTGCTGGGGCCTTGGGGTTACAGCGCGATGGGTTGGCGTTGGTCCTGGGCCCTTTTGGCCACGGCCACCGCGGGCTGGGCCTGGGTGCTTTGGCGGCAAGTGCCACCTGTGGTCGACGGACCTGTCGGTGGGCAGGGTTGGTGGTTGGCGGTGCGCCACAACGCCCGGGCCACGCTGCGTTCGCCTGGACCCTGGTACCTGGCACTGGGGTTTTGGGTGTACTCGGGGCAGTGGTTGGCGGTGGTGGGGTTTTTGCCGACTGTCTACAACGCTTTGGGGTGGTCGGCGGTGGCGGTGGGGTGGTTGTCGGCCTTGGCGGCCGCAGTCAACATGGTCGGCAACATCGGCGCCGGTGTGTTGGCAGCGCGCGGTGTGTGGCCCGCCCGCGTGTTGGTGATCGCATACGCGGCCATGGCCGTGGCCGCTTACCTGGCCTTTGCGGGTTGGGAGGCGCCGTGGGCCCGTTACCTGGCGGTTTTGTTGTTCTCCGCTGTGGGGGGGCTGGTGCCAGGCACCCTGTTCGGTTTGGCGGTCAAACTTGCGCCAACCCCGACCACCGTATCCACCACAGTGGGGTGGATGCAGCAACTGTCCGCTTTGGGGCAGTTTGTGGGGCCTCCGATGGTGGGCTGGGTGGCCGCGACCATGGGTGGGTGGACGCACACCTGGGTGTTCAACGCCGCCTGTTGCTTGGGTGGCCTGGTGTTGGCCTGGCGCGTGCACGCGCTCATGCGCACCGGGGTGGTGCCGGTTCGGGGTTGAGTGATGGCGCGTTTGCCCCGTTTGTCGGTACCGGGTTTGCCCCACCATGCGTTGTTGTGTGGTAACAACAAACAGCCAGTGTTTCTCGACGATACCGACCGCAACCGGTTCGTGGCTGTGTTGACCGAAGTGGTGGGCACGGTGCCGGTTCAGTTGCACGCTTATGTGCTGTTGACCGCCGAGGTGCGGTTGTTGCTGACGCCAATGGATGCGACCGCTTTGTCCCGTTTGATGCAGGCTTTGGGTCGGCGTTACGTGTCGGATTTCAACCGGCGGCATGGCCGCTCCGGCACCTTGTGGGAAGGGCGGTTTCGGTCCACGGTGCTGCAACCCGAACGTTACCTGTTGCCCTGTCAGGTGATGATGGACACGGCGGCGGAAGAGGAGGGCTGGGCGGCTGGTGCAGCGGCCTATCCTTGGTCCAGCCACCGGCATTACCTGGGGCTAAGGCACGACAAGTGGTTGACCGCCCACCCCGAAATTTGGCGTTTGGGCAACACGCCGTTTGCCCGTGAGGCCGCTTACGCCAAAGCGGTGGCTGTTGGTGTGTCAGGCCCTTTGCGCCACACTGTGATGGACGCTTCTTTAAAAGGTTGGGCCTTGGGTGACCCCCCGTTTTTGACCGCCTTGGCGCAACAAACCCCCCGCCGGTTGACAGAGGGTCGACCCGGGCGCCCTCGCAATTAATCTGTCCCTTATTTTCTACTCGGAATTGTTGGTTTGTTTGAAATTAGTACCTGACCCTATTTAATTCGCTTGGCACCGATGTTGCATTGCACTATCCTTTAGGGTATTCATGCATTGTTTTGAGGAGTTAGGCGTGTCACGTTCCCCTGAAATCGAGCACCTGCAGCAGCACGGTCTGTACGACGCAGCCCAAGAACACGACGCTTGCGGCGTGGGTTTTGTGGCCCATATCAAGGGTGAAAAGCGGCACGACATCGTGACCCAGGCCCTCAAAATCCTGGAAAACATCGACCACCGTGGTGCGGTGGGCGCCGACGCCCTGATGGGTGACGGTGCGGGCATCCTGATCCAGCTGCCCGACGCCCTGTACCGCGAAGAAATGGCCAAGCAGGGCGTGGCACTGCCCCCCGCAGGTGAGTACGGCGTGGGCATGATCTTCTTGCCCAAAGAACACGCGTCCCGCCTGGCCTGCGAGCAGGAGATGGAGCGCGCCATCAAGGCCGAAGGCCAGGTGCTGCTGGGCTGGCGCGATGTGCCCGTGAACAAGGACATGCCCATGTCCCCCACGGTGCGCGAAAAAGAACCCATCATGCGCCAAGTGTTCATAGGCCGTGGTGCCGACGTCATTGTGCAAGATGCCCTGGAGCGCAAGCTCTACGTGATCCGCAAAACCGCCAGCGCCAACATCCAGGCCCTCAAGCTCACGCACAGCAAAGAGTACTACGTGCCCAGCATGAGCAGCCGCACGGTGGTGTACAAAGGCCTGCTGTTGGCCGACCAGGTGGGCACCTACTTCTTGGACCTGCAAGACGCCCGCTGTGTGTCCGCCCTGGGCCTGGTGCACCAGCGCTTCTCCACCAACACCTTCCCCGAGTGGCCCCTGGCCCACCCCTACCGCTACGTGGCCCACAACGGTGAGATCAACACCGTGAAGGGCAACTACAACTGGATGAAGGCCCGCGAAGGCGTGATGTCATCCCCCGTGCTGGGTGAAGACCTGCAAAAGCTGTACCCCATCAGCTTTGCCAGCCAGTCCGACACCGCCACGTTCGATAACTGCCTCGAACTGCTGACCATGGCGGGTTACCCCATCAGCCAGGCCGTCATGATGATGATCCCCGAGCCGTGGGAACAGCACACCATGATGGACGAGCGCCGCCGCGCCTTCTACGAGTACCACGCCGCCATGCTGGAACCGTGGGACGGCCCCGCGTCGATCGTGTTCACAGACGGTCGTCAAATCGGTGCCACCCTGGACCGCAACGGCCTGCGCCCCTCGCGCTACTGCATCACCGACGACGACATGGTGATCATGGGCTCCGAGTCGGGTGTGCTGCCCGTGCCCGAGAACAAAATCGTGCGCAAATGGCGCTTGCAGCCCGGCAAGATGTTCCTGATCGACTTGGAACAGGGCCGCATGATCGACGACGAGGAGCTCAAAGCCAACCTCGCGAACAGCAAGCCCTACAAGCAGTGGATCGAAAACCTGCGCATCAAGCTGGACGATGTGGACCACCCCGTCGCCGGTGAAGACGCGGTCGAACACCCCGTCAGCCAAACCGAACCCCAGACCCAGGGCACCGAGCGCGTGTCGCCCGAGCTGCTCGACCGGCAGCAGGCCTTTGGTTTCACCCAGGAAGACATCAAATTCTTGATGAGCCCCATGGCGGCCAACGGTGAAGAGGGCATCGGCTCCATGGGCAACGACAGCCCCTTGGCCGTGTTGTCCGACAAAAACAAGCCGCTGTACAACTACTTCAAGCAGCTGTTCGCCCAGGTCACCAACCCCCCCATCGACCCGATCCGCGAAGCGATCGTGATGTCGCTGGTGTCCTTTGTGGGCCCCAAGCCCAACCTGCTGGACATCAACCAAGTCAACCCCCCGATGCGCCTGGAGGTCAGCCAGCCTGTGCTGGACTTCGCCGACATGGCCAAGTTGCGCAACATCGAGTCCGTGACCCAGGGCAAGTTCAAGAGCCAGACCCTGGACATCACCTACCCCGTGCACTGGGGCCAAGAGGGCGTGGAGGCCAAGCTCGCGTCCTTGTGCGCCGAGGCCGTGGACGCCATCAAAGGTGGCAAAAACATCCTGATCATCAGCGACCGCGGCGTCAGCCCCACCCAGGTCGCTGTGCCGGCGCTGCTGGCCTTGTCGGCGGTGCACCAGCACCTGGTTCGCGAAGGCCTGCGCACCACCGCCGGTCTGGTGGTGGAGACCGGTACCGCCCGTGAAGTCCACCACTTTGGTGTGCTGGCCGGTTATGGCGCCGAGGCGGTTCACCCCTACCTGGCCATGGAAACCCTGCAGGCCATCCACAAAGACCTGCCCGGCGACCTGTCGGCCGACAAGGCCATCTACAACTACGTCAAAGCCATCGGCAAAGGCTTGTCCAAGATCATGTCCAAGATGGGCGTGAGCACCTACATGTCCTACTGCGGCGCGCAGTTGTTCGAGGCCATCGGCCTGAACAGCGACACTGTGTCCAAGTACTTCACCGGCACAGCCAGCCGTGTGGAGGGCATCGGTGTGTTCGAGATTGCCGAAGAAGCCATCCGCATGCACAAAGCGGCGTTTGGCAACGACCCTGTGCTGGCCAACCTGCTGGAAACCGGTGGTGAGTACGCCTGGCGCGCCCGTGGCGAAGAGCACATGTGGACGCC
>JBEBBB010000180.1:0-2869 GCA_041158605.1 Pseudomonadota bacterium | reverse complement strand
TGTGTGGCCCCCACCAAGCCCTCGCGCAACAAGGCCACCACCTCACCATCGGCCCGCCCGCGCTGGCAAGCGTCTTGGTACAAGATGACCTCGTCAAACACCTGACCTAGGATCTGGGTTTGCGCACGGATGTCCTCGTCGCGGCGGTCTCCCGCGCCACTGATCACCACCATGCGTTGGTCGGCTTTCATACCGCGCACCGCTTGGCTCAGGGCATCGATGGCATCGGGGTTGTGGCCGTAATCGGCAATGACGGTGGCCCCCTTGTAATCAAACAGGTTGAAGCGGCCAGGTACCGCCGCCGCGTCGCTGACAAAGGTGTTCAGGCCTTTGAGTATGGTGCCCCATGCAATGCACAAAGCCCAAGCGGCACCCACCGCCGCCATGGTGTTATCCACCTGGAAAGTCACGGTGCCACCATGGGTCAGGGGGACCTCGGCCAAGGGAATGCGGACCTGGGACTGCCCCTCGGCCGCCACGATGTGGTCGTCTTCCACAAACAAGACCCGCTTGCCCAGGGCCCGGTGGGTGGCAATCACAGGGTGGTGGGCATTGGGCCCAAAAAACGTGACCTGGCCAGGGCAGTGATCCGCCATGCGAACCACCTGGGGGTCGGCCGCGTTCAACACCGCCATGCCGGTGGGTGCCACATTGAGCACAATCACCCGCTTGAGCACCATCAGGTCTTCCACGGTGGTGATGTAGTTGAGCCCCAGGTGGTCGCCCGATCCCACGTTGGTGACCACCGCCACCTGGCAGCGGTCGTAGGCCAAACCCTCACGCAGCAGGCCACCCCTTGCGGTCTCAAAAACCGCGGCGTCGGCATAGGGGTGGGCCAACACACTGCGGGCGCTGCGGGGGCCGCTGCAGTCCCCGCTGTCAATTTGCCGGCCATCCACATACACACCGTCTGTGTTGGTCATGCCCACGCGCCAGCCATGGGTTTTCAGCAAATGGGTCGCCAAGCGGACCGTGGTCGTTTTGCCATTGGTGCCCGTCACGGCCACGATGGGTATGCGCCCATCGCCGCCATCGGGGAACATGTGGTTGATCACCGCCTCACCCACCGCACGGCCTTTGCCGTAAGACGGGCTGATGTGCATGCGCAAACCAGGCGCAGCGTTCACTTCAACAATGCCGCCTTGCTGCTGCTCCAGGGGTTGGACCAAGTTGTCGCAAACCACATCCACACCACAAATGTCCAAACCCACCATTTGGGCGGCGGCCACAGCCCGTGCTGCAACCTGGGGATGAACCTCATCGGTCACATCGGTGGCCGTGCCGCCGGTCGATAGGTTGGCGTTGTTGCGCATCACCACCCGTGCCCCCAATGGGGGGACAGAGCTGGGGGTGTAACCTTGTTCGCGCAACCGGTCGATGGCGATGTCGTCAATCCGGATTTTGGTCAAAGGCGTGGCGTGCCCGTCCCCCCGGCGGGGATCGGCGTTCACCTGCTCGACCAACTGGGCCACCGTGTGTACCCCGTCTCCAATCACCAGTGGGGGGTCGCGGCGGGCTGCTGCCACCAGTTGTGACCCGACCACCAACACCCGGTAATCAATACCTGGCAGGTAGCGCTCTACCATCACGTCGTCGCGCATCTGTTTGGCGCTGTGGTAGGCGGCCTCGACCTGCTCTTGGGTCTGGATGTTGACGGTGACACCCTTGCCCTGGTTACCGTCGCGCGGTTTAACCACCACCGGCCCACCAATGGCCTGCGCGGCTGCCCAAGCGTCTTCGGCACTGGAGACCGGACGCCCCAAAGGAACGGGCACACCCGCCGCGTGGAGCAGCTTTTTGGTGAGGTCTTTGTCTTGGGCGATGCCCTCGGCAATGGCGCTGGTGGTGTCGGTTTCAGCGGCCTGTATGCGCCGCTGCTTGCTGCCCCAGCCAAACTGCACCAAACTGCCCTGGGTCAAACGGCGGTAGGGAATACCACGGGCCACAGCGGCATCAACGATGGACCCGGTGGAGGGGCCCAAACGGACGTCTTCGTCGAGCGACTGCAAACGTTTGATGGCCCCATCGGTGTCAAACGGTTGGTCGTTGATGGCTGCCTGCAGCAGCTCTTGGGCCAATTCAAAAGCCAGACGACCAACTTCTTCTTGGGAGTACTCCACCGCCACTTGGTACACACCGGGTTCTGGGGCCTTCACGGTGCGGCTGAAACTGACCGGGCAACCGGCCACCGTTTGCAGGGCCAAAGCAACCAATTCCAAAGCGTGTGCCATGGACACCACGCCCTGGGCAGTGGGTTCCGGCAGAACGCCCATGGCAGGAAACCGCTGGCGCAGGCGCTGCTCCAAGCCTGGCCAACTGGCCAGATCGGTTTCTTCAGGCGTGCAACGCACGATGGCTTCGATGGCCGTGGTCCGGGACCACAGATTGGGCCCGCGCAGGGCTCGGATGCGAGAAACGTCCACGGGACGGATCCTTATAAACGGTGCTTAAGCGTAAAGCCGGTCGGCGGTTTCCAAACCGGCTCGAACCAGGGGGAGGGGGATATCCAGGGCGAGGGCTGCCGAGGTGACAGCCAACAAACCCGACAAACCAATGTGCTGGGCCAACAGCCCACGCACCACGGGGTGGCTGAGGTCCAACAGGGTGGATTGGTTGCGGTTGCGGTGCAAAACCACACGGTCACCGTCAACAGCCACAAAACGGCGGCCCTGTTCGCAGTGGGCGGGCAGTGCAGGGTGTTGGGCCGCTTGTGTGTAGAACACCACGTCACCATCACACAACTCGGCCAGACCCGCACACAGCTCGTCGTCTGCATTCAGCACCGCGCAGCCTCCAGGCAACACCACATCCACCTGTGTGCGCAACACGGTGCGCATTTGGTCGGCGGTCAGGATATGGTGGTCTTCCA
>JBEBBB010000179.1:0-8892 GCA_041158605.1 Pseudomonadota bacterium | reverse complement strand
ACCTGCGTGCGCAACACGGTGCGCATTTGATCGGCGGTCAGGATATGGTGGTCTTCCAGCCCCTGGGGAGCCGGCACATTGGTGACCACACCCACCTGGCACCGGTCGTAGGAGAGCCCTTCGTCCAGGATGCTGCGGGGTGAGTTTTCCAACACAGCGGTGTTGATGGAGCGGCTCATGAGGATGCGCTGACCGGCCTCCCAGTCGGATGGCGAAAACGCATCGATGCGCTGCATGTTAAGGAACAGGCCCTCGCTGCAAGCCAAACCGGTGTGGAAACCGGCGCGTTGCAGCACCCACGCCAACAGCCTGACCACGTCTGTGGTGTCTTGGGTGCCTGTCACCCCCACCACAGGGATACGGGCGCTGTCTTTGTGGTGGAACAGGTGGTCCACAATGGCCTGCCCCACAGGCCGGGGTTGTCCTGTGGCGGGTTTCAGGTGCATCAACAAACCCGGGCCGGCGTTGACCTCCACAATGGCCCCACCCTGTTCGGCCAAGGGACGCCCGATGTTTTCAGCCACCAAGTCGATGCCGGCGATGTCCAAGCCGACGATTTTCGCGGCCAGGACCGCTTGGTAAGCCACGTCGGGGTGGACCTCGTCGGTGATGTCGTGGGTCATGACGCCTGTGCGTTGCACCAGCACCGACCGCCCGATTTCGGGAACGCTGTCCGGGGTGAGGCCTTGGCGGGCCAGTTCCAGCATGGCCAGGGCGTCTTCGGGCAAGCGCACGGTGTCCAGCGGGAACTCCTCTTCCTCACCGCGCCGGGGGTCGGAGTTGATCTGCTGGTCTATCAAGGCGCGGACGGTTTGCACACCGTCGCCTTGGATGTAAGCGTGTTCACCTCGAGCGGCCGCCACCACCTTGTCACCCACCACCAACAGGCGGTGCTCCTGACCCGGAATGAAGCGCTCCACGATCACCTCGGAACCCTCCGCATCAGCCAAGGCATAAGCTGATTCGACCGCCTCCTGGGTGTTCAAGTCGAGCGAGACGCCCCTGGCGTGGTTGCCATCGGTGGGTTTGACCACCACGGGCAGGCCAATGTCCTGGGCCGCCTCCCAGGCTTCTGCAGGGCTGGCCACCACTTGGCCTTCGGGCACCGGCACACCACACTCCGACAACAGGCTTTTGGTGAGGTCTTTGTCGCGGGAAATGGTTTCGGCGATCGCGCTGGTGAGGTCGGTTTCGGCGGTCCAGATGCGGCGTTGGCGCGAGCCGTAGCCCAGTTGCACCAAGTTGCCTTCGGTGAGGCGGATAGAGGGGATTTGGCGCGCACTGGCCGCATCAACGATGCTGGCGGTGCTGGGGCCCAAACCCACCCGGTCGATGAGGCCTTTGAGCTGTTGCACCGTGGCGGACACGTCAAAAAACTGGTCGTTGATGGCCGCCATGACCAGGTCACGGGCACTGACCAGGGCCTGTCGACCCACCTCTTCTTGGCGGGTGCGGATCACGACCTTGTACACCCCGCGGGCCTCGGTGGACCGGGCTTTGCCAAAACCGGTGGCCATACCCGCCAGGTTTTGCAGCTCGATCGCCACGTGTTCCATGATGTGTCCTGGCCAGGTGCCGTCGCGCAAGCGCTCCAAAAAGCCCCCACGTTTGCCCACGCCGCAGTGGTGCTCTACCAAGCCAGGCAACCAAACATTCAAGCGGTCGTTAAAACCGGGCAGGGTGTTGGAGGGGTGGTCTTCCAGGTCGCCGATGTCGATCAGCGCCTCGACAGCGGGTCGGTAGGTCCAGATGTTGGGTCCGCGCAAGTGGTTCATGCGCAAGATCTGTATGGGCTTATGGGTCATGTGCGATGGGCCGAGCAAATACGGGTCACCGGCCCTGAAGCGGGTGACCAACAACCATGCTGTAGGGGTGTAACAGCTGTGGTTGGAAAGGGTGTGGCAGCCTTACAATCCAAAGGTCAACGAAGGGGTAAAGGGGCACTGGGTGCCAAGCCTGCTTCGGTGGGCAGACCCCGCAGCCTCGCCCCGTGGTTCCATCGGAACATGATTGTGGCGCCAGTTGGTGGTTTTGCGTGTCACCCCTCTGAAATTATTTGCAACATGCCGTTAACCACAGGGCCCGCTGGCCCCTTTGAGGGTGTGCCAGCGCGCTGGCAAGCACAGGTTTTGCCTGGTGACACCGTGCAACCGGTCACCTGGGTTGAAACCGACCTTGACGACCAACTCCGCTTCAACCCCCACCTGCTGGCCTTGTCGGGCCAACGCTTGTGGGCCTTAGAGCCCCAAGAGGGGGGGCACGCCCGCCGGGCTTGGGACATCTCACCAGGCATGGCCCTGCGCCAAAACGACCACAACGGGGTGGGGCAATTGGAGCTGGTCCAGGGCGGCGAACGCCTCGCGGTGTGGCGTTACACCCTGGGGCGCCACCTGCAGGCCACGCGCTTGCAAGAGGCTTTTGACGCGGTCACCGCGCCGCCGGCAGTCGCCGACCCCGACGCCACAGCTGCTGCCTTGTGCCCCCAATGCCAGTCGCCCCTGCAACCGGACGACGAGGAATGTGCCGTCTGCGCCCAGGTGGTGCACACCCCACCATCCACCTGGACCTTGCTGCGCCTGTGGCGGTTTGCACATCCCTACCGTTGGCAGCTGTTGGCGGGTTTTTTGCTCACGCTGGCCTCCACGGCCGCCACGCTGGTGCCGCCCTACCTGACCATCCCCTTGATGGACGATGTGCTGATCCCTTACCAAAGCGGTCGCACCATCGACAGGGCTTTGGTGGGCTGGTTGCTGGCGGGTTTGTTCGGGTCCGCGCTGCTGGCATGGGTGTTGGGCTGGGCCAAAACCTACATCTTGGCCCTGGTGTCTGAGCGCATCGGTGCCGACCTGCGCACCCAGACCTACGAGCACCTGCTCAAGTTATCGCTGGAGTATTTTGGCGGTCGGCGCACTGGGGATTTGATGGCCCGCATCGGTTCCGAAACCGACCGCATCAACGTCTTTTTATCGCTGCACCTGCTCGATTTCGCGACCGACGTGATCATGATTGCCATGACCTCGGCCATCCTGTTCTCGATCAACCCCATGCTGGCCCTGGCCACGCTGGTGCCTTTGCCCTTCATCGCTTGGTTGATCCACGTCGTCCGAGACCGCTTGCGCACCGGTTTTGAAAAAATCGACCGTGTCTGGTCTGAGGTCACTAGCGTGTTGGCCGACACCATCCCGGGTATCCGCGTGGTGAAAGCCTTCGCACAAGAAGCCCGGGAGGCGCAGCGCTTCCGCGATGCCAACAAGCACAACCTGGAGGTGAACGACCGCCTGAACCGCTTGTGGTCGCTGTTTTCACCGACCGTCACATTGCTGACCGAATTTGGCCTGTTGGTGGTCTGGGGTTTTGGCATTTGGCTGGTGGCTGGCGGTGCGATCACGGTGGGGGTGCTGACCGCGTTCCTGGCCTACATCGGGCGCTTTTACGCCCGTCTCGACTCCATGAGCCGGATCGTCTCCGTGACCCAAAAAGCGGCGTCGGGTGCCAAGCGGATTTTTGACATCCTGGACCACGTGTCCAGCGTGCCCGAACCCACCAACCCACGGCCGTTGGAGCACATCACTGGCCACATCGAGATCCGCGACGCGGGGTTCCGTTATGGCAACCGCGCGGTGATCCGGGGCCTGGACCTGGTGGTGCAGCCCGGCGAAATGGTGGGCCTGGTGGGCCACAGCGGCTCGGGCAAAAGCACCCTGGTGAACCTGATCTGCCGGTTTTACGACGTATCTGAAGGCGCCATCCTGATCGACGGTGTGGACCTGCGCAGCGTGCGCGTGGCCGACTACCGCCGCCACATTGGTCTGGTGCTGCAAGAACCGTTTTTGTTTTTTGGCACCATCGCCGAAAACATCGCCTACGGCAAACCCGACGCGACCCGCGAAGAAATAGTGGCCGCGGCCCGCGCCGCCCACGCGCACGAGTTCATACTCCGTTTGCCACTGGGCTACGACTCGCCCGTGGGTGAGCGTGGGCAAGGCCTGTCGGGCGGTGAGCGCCAGCGCATCTCTATCGCCCGCGCCTTGCTGATCGACCCCCGCATCCTGATCCTGGACGAGGCCACGTCCAGCGTCGACACCGAAACGGAAAAAGAAATCCAAAAAGCGCTGGACAACCTAGTCAGGGGGCGCACCACCATCGCGATCGCGCACCGACTGTCCACCCTGCGCAAGGCCGACCGGCTGGTGGTGATGGATAAAGGGCGCAAGGTGGAAGAGGGCACCCACGAGGCCCTGATGGCACAAGAAGGGGCTTACTGGCGCCTGTACCAGGCCCAAGCACGCCAAGCGGACACCGACCCCGCCGCGCAAGGAGAGGGCGCATGAGCCTGCACATCACCCGCGACCCCATGGGCCTGTTGGCCGTGTCCACCGCCGATGGCCAGTCCCACACCGGCGTGGTGGCCGTCCGCGCCTTTCCGGTGCAAAACCCCGAGGGCTGTGTGTCGCTGATGGGGTCCGACGGGCACGAGGTGGCCTGGGTCGAGCGCCTGTCAGACCTGCCAACTGGGGCCGAGGCACTGGTCCGTGAGGCCTTGCTGGCCCGCGAGTTCATGCCCACCATCCAACGCCTGGTGGCGGTGTCCTCGTTTGCCACCCCCAGCACATGGACCGTCGAGACCGACCGTGGCCCCACCGACCTGGTGCTCAAAGGCGAAGAAGACATCCGGCGCTTGGGCCAAGGCATTTTGCTGGTCGTGGACGCCCACGGCGTGCAGTTCCTGATCCGCGACCTGGCCCACATGGACAAACACAGCCGCCGTTTGCTGGACCGGTTTTTGTAAACCGCAGGCCAACAGCGGGCGGTCCATGCCGGGGCTACCGCCAGCTCAGTGGATCACTTGAGGTTGCCCGACAAAAACTGGGCCAAACGCTCGCTGCGGGGCTGCACCAACACCTGCTTGGGCGGACCCTGTTCCTCGATGCGGCCTTGGTGCAAAAACACCACGTGGTTGGACACCTCGCGGGCAAAACCCATTTCGTGGGTCACCACCACCATGGTGCGGCCTTCCTCGGCCAAGGACTGCATGACGCGCAACACCTCGTTGACCAGTTCGGGGTCCAGGGCGCTGGTGGGCTCGTCGAACAACATCACCTCGGGTTCAACCGCCAGGGCGCGCGCGATCGCGACGCGTTGCTGCTGGCCGCCACTCATGTGGGCGGGATAGCGGTCCTCCACCCCTTTCAGGCCCACCCGCTCCAGGTAACGCCGGGCCGTGGCCACGGCCACCTCACGGGGTACTTTGAGCACCTGGACTGGGGCTTCGATGATGTTGTCCAGCACCGTCATGTGAGCCCAGAGGTTGAAGTTCTGGAACACCATGGCCAGCTTGGTCCGCAAGCGTTGCAGCTGGGCCGGGTCTTGGGCATGCAGTTCACCGTTGCGGGCTGCTTTCAGCTGCAGGGCTTCACCCGCCACCACAATCCGCCCCTGGTGGGGTTTTTCCAGGAGGTTGATGCAGCGCAAAAACGTGCTCTTACCAGACCCCGAGCTGCCAATGATGCTGATCACGTCGCCAGCCTTGGCCGAGAGCGAAACCCCCTTCAGCACCTCGTGGTCGCCGTAGCGTTTGTGCAGGTCCTCGACCTGCAACTTCATCTGTGTGTCGCTCATTCGTGTACTCAAAAGCCCAGCAAAGCCCCAGTGCGAAACGGTGTGGCGCCAGCGATTTTGCCGACCTCGCCGCCGGCCACCACATACCGTTCCCGCACACGGGCGTAAAACACACCGGAAACCCCGGCCCGAACCGGGTGAACGGTGCCATCGAGGGGGTTGACCACCTCGGCCACCAGGTCGCCAGCAGTCAGGGCCTGGCCCGTTGGGGTGGCAAACACCAAGACCCCGGGGACAGGGCTGGTCAGTGTTTCCGAGCCCGACAGTGGGGTGGCTGGGCACGTGGCAGGCGGGGTGGCAACGGGCCGGTCCAACACACCCAAACCCGCCAAGTAGGCCAGCAATGCATCCGCATCGGCCCGGGCCAAGGTGTGGTCCACATCGGTCTCGCCCCGCAACTCCACCGTGGTACTGGCGCAGGCCTGGGGCAGGGCGGGGTGGCGCCCCTGCGCGGCCAAGCGCTCTTTCAGCTGCCACCAGAGGCCCGACAAACACTCGTCAAAAGGGCTGCCGCCCGAGTTTTTGGCCAGCAAAACAGCTCGGCAACTCAAGTGGGCGGCCAGCGGCTCCAGGGCTGGCCAGCAAGCCTCTTCGGTGTACAGATGCAGGGCGGCTTCGCCGTCGCAATGGAGGTCCAGGACCACATCGGCACCGTGGGCCAGCAACAGCAGGTGGCGCCGCAGGCTTTGGAGCTCGGTTGGGGGTTGCCAAGCCTGCAAGTGGGCGCGCACAGCCTCGCGGACCACCTGCACGTTGTGCGCCGCGTCCGCGCCCAGTGCCGCCAACACCGTCTCGGGCACCTGGTCGGCCAGCACCGGGTAGTGGCGGTTGAAGTTTTCGGAACTGCCCAGTTCAAAACGGCCCATTGCGCGGTGGTCCACCCGCTGGGACAAACCGATGGGGTTGGCCACAGGCACCAACACCACCTCACCGCACAAGCGCCCCTCCGCCTCCAGTGTCTGCAGGGCGGCCCGCAGGTGATGGGCGACCAACATGCCCGGCAGCTCTTCGGCGTGCAAGCTGGCTTGTATGTACACCTGTGGGCGGGCGCCCGCTGGGCCAAAGTGCAGGCTGGTGAGCGTGCGTTGGTGGCCCAGGCTGGCGGGCAACAAGGGGTGGGTTTGTGTGCGCATCGGGGTCAGTGCCGCCGTGGGGCCAGAAAGGCCAGGTAACGCCTCTCGGCCAGCTTGAACACGCCGACCAGCAGAAAGGTGATGCTGAGGTAGATGGCCGCCGCGAAGGTGTAGGCCTCAAAGGGCAGATAAAAATCCGAGTACACGCGGCTGGCCGCTGCCGTGATGTCCAACATCGCAGGCACCGTGCTGGCCAAGCTGGTGCTGTGCAACATCATCACCACCTCGTTGCTGTAAGCGGGGAGGGTGCGGCGCAAAGCACTGGGCAACACAATGCGGCGCATGGCCTGCCAGTGCCCCATGCCCATGGCGTGGGCGGCCTCGATTTCCCCTGCAGCGGTTTCCCGGATGGACCCGGCCAGCATCTCAGCGGTGTAGGCCGCGGTGTTGAGGCTGAAGGCCAACAAGGCGCAAAAAAACGGGTCTTTGAAGTGCGTCCAAGGCCACACCGCGTCCCATCGGGCTTGCACCCACTCCAGTTGCGCAATGCCGTAATAGATCAGGTAAATCTGTATCAACAACGGCGTGCCGCGGATCACGTAGGTGTAGGCCCCCACCACCCAACGAAGCCAGCGGTTGCGGCCGGTGAGCGCCAGGGTGAGCACCACGGCGGCCACGCCACCCACCACGAGGGACAACAACAACAGGCCCAAGGTGGTTGCCAGTCCCTCGGCGTAGAGGGCCAGGTTTTCGGGTTGAAACACCACATCCCAGTTCATGTGGACTCCCGGCGCACGCCCAGGCTGTAACGCCGGCTGACGCGGCGCAACACCCACAAGGACACGGTGGTGTAGACCAAAAACAGGGCTGCGGCAAACAGCAAAAAGACAAAGGGTTCGCGTGTGGCCGCGCTCGCCTGTTTGGCGCGGTAGGTCATTTCATGCAAACCGATCAGGCTGACCAGCGCTGTGGTTTTGATCAACACCAACCAGTTGTTGGTGAAACCGGGCAGGGCATAACGGACCATCTGAGGCAGGGTGATGCGGAAAAAGGTTTGCCTTGGGCCCATGCCATAAGCCCACGCGGCTTCCATCTGGCCTTTGGGTATGGCCAGTATGGCGCCACGGAACGTCTCGGTCATGTAGGCGCCATAGATAAAGCCGATGGTCAGCACACCCGCGACAAAGGGGTTGATGTCCACCTCGGCTGGCAAACCCAACCACTCCAGCAGGGCGATCAAGCCCATGGTGCCGCCATAAAACACCAGCAACATCAACACCAGCTCAGGGATGCCCCGCACCAAGGTGGTGTAGGCGGTGGACACACCCACGAGCACAGGTCGGCCAGACAATTTGGCCAAGGCGCCCAACAGGCCCAAGGCGCAGGCCACCACCAACGAGGCCAGGGACACCGCCACGGTCAGCAGCGCGCCTTCAAGGATGGAGAGGTAGTAGCCGCTCATGTCAAAAACAGAAATGGCCTCCGGTGGTGGGGGCCATTTCCAGTGCGCTCATGGGTGGAGGCTCAGTTGCCGTAAACGTCGAAGTTGAAGTACTTTTTGGCGATTTTGTCGTACGTGCCATTGGCGCGGATGTTTTTGATCGCGGTATTGACTTGGTTTTTCAGCTCGGTTTGGCCTTTGCGCATGCCGACACCCACACCAATGCCAAAGTACTTGGCTTCTTTGAGGTCTGGGCCCACCATGGCGTAACCTTTGCCGTCGGGTTTGTTCAAGAAGCCGCCGGTCACCTCCACACGGTCGGCCACCGTGCCGTCCAAGCGGCCGGCCTTGATGTCCAGGTACACCTGGTCTTGGGCTTCGTAAGGCACCACGGACACACCCGCAGGCTTCAGCTCGCCCAGCGCAAATTTCTCTTGGGTGCTGCCCTTCAGAACACCGATTTTTTTGCCTTTCAAGGAAGCAGGCCCCGTGTACGCCGTGCCTTCCTTCACCACGATGCGGCTGGGGGTGTTGTAGTACTTGTCGCTGAAGTCGATGACCTTTTTGCGGTCGTCGGTGATGGAGAGCGAGCTGACGATCACGTCGTACTTGCGGGCTTGCAAACCAGGGATCATGCTGTCCCAGACCTGTTCCACGAAAACGCATTTGCGCTTCAGTTCGGCGCAAATCGCTTCGGCGATGTCCACGTCAAAACCGGTCGGTTTGCCGTCGGCGGTTTTGAAGGTGAAGGGTTCGTAG
>JBEBBB010000178.1:0-9759 GCA_041158605.1 Pseudomonadota bacterium | reverse complement strand
TCCACATAGTCGGTTTGTCGGGGGTCCAAGGCTGTGCTGTGGAGCAACTGCAGCATGCCCAGAATGGCATTCATGGGCGTGCGTATCTCGTGGCTCATGTTGGCCAGGAAGCGGCTTTTGGCTTCAGAGGCCTGCTGCGCCGCTTCAATAGCCGCAGCCTGTTCGGTGATGTCCACCCGGAAACCTACCGTGTGCCCATCTGGCAACTTGCGCTCAACAATTCGCAAGGTTTGCCCGTTGCTGAGTTTTTGAACCAGCGTGGTGTTGGCCGCGCGGTGGGTGGCCATACGCTCTGTCATCCAGGCTTCTTCACGGCCTACGGCAGCGGCGTAGTCCCCTTGCTCCACCCCGGCACGGACAATGTCTTCAAACCGCGCACCAGGCACCATTAAGTGGGCGACCGTGTGGTAGATCTGCCGGTATTTTTCGTTGCAATAAACCAGTTTGTCGTCGGGGTCGTACAACACAAAGGCTTCGTCTATGGTCTCTATGGCCGCCATCAACAAGGCGTTGTCGCGCTGTGCCTGTGCTTCCGCGATTTTTTGTGCGGTGATGTCCAGACCCACGGCCTGGATTTCGGTCACGTGGCCTTGGTCATCAAACAAGGCCAAATCGGTCCAGCGGAACCACGCTTGCGCCCCGTGTTCCAGCACCGCTGGTTCCTCGTAGGTCACCTGGGGGTTGTCCCGGGACAACCCCGCCAGCCGGGCCAGTGCTTGTGGTTTGACCGCCTCGGGCACGTTGTCCATCCACTTGTAACCGAGCAACACCAACCCATCGCGACCAAAGGTGCGTTGGTAAGCGGTGTTGCAAAACACCAATGTGGTGTCGGGTTTGAACCGGCACACCATCTCTTGTTGGGTGTTCACCACGTCTTGGTAGATGTGGTCCAACTTGGCCAACTGGGCGGTCTCGGCAAAATGTTGCAGCGCGTAGTCCACCTGAGACGCCAGCGTGGTCAACAAAGCCCGGTCGTCGTCTTCAAATTCGATGCCGCGACCCGTGTACAGCACCAGAGCCCCGACCACCTGGTTGTTTTCATGCAGGGGTAAAACGGCGAAAGCGCCCCACCCGTGGTCGGTGTTGGTTTCGGTGCGCCACAGTGCCGTTAACGGATCGGTGGCGTAGTCTTTTCCCCAGTAAGGGGCGTTGTTGCGCAAGGCGAGACCGGTTGGGCCCTGGCCGTAGGGGTCACGTGCATCGATGGAAATTTGCAACTGGTCCAATTCCTCTGTGCCCAGTCCGGCCATGGCCACAGGCCTGACCCGTTGGTCTGTGCCTATCATGCCGACCCAGGCCAGTTGCATGTGCCCCACGTCCACCGCGTCTTCGCAGATGCGTTGCAGATAGGTTTGTTTGTCGCCACTGCCCAACATGGAGCGCGTTACCGTGCTCAGCCAGGCGTACAAGCGGTTGCGCCGGCCCAACTCATCCAAGAACCGCTGTTCCTGGGTGTGCCGCTCTTGAAGGCCATCGGCCATGTTGTCAAAGGTGGTGGCCAGCAAACCCACCTCACCACCTGGTGTTTTGTGGCCGTAACGCCCACTAAGGTCGCCTTGCCGGTAACGCTCTGCCAAGCGGGTCAGTCGTTTGATCGGGCCCCACCAAACCCGCCTCGCCAGCCCAAAGGCGGCGGCCAGCCCCAACCCAGCGCTGGCGCACAGCCACCACCATTGGCGTTGGCGCTGTTGGTGAACCGGTGCCATCACCACATCCATGGGTTGGTGTATGGCCACTTGTACGCCCCCGGGCAGTTCGGGCAATGGCCGCCTGGCCACCAGCCAGGTTTGGCCTTGCTGGTTGGTGTAAACCGACCTAGAGCGGCCTGGTGTGGTCAACGCTGCAGCCATGGCCTTGTCGGGTACCGGTTGGCCTATGGGCAGTGGCACTTGGGCATAGCTGGCCAACACCTCCGCTTGCGCGTTGGTGATGGTGACGATGGCCCCAGGTTGCAGCCCCATTTGGGCGATATCGGTTTCGAGCTGTTTGATGGTGAGGTTGGCCAGGACAATGCCCAGCAGGCGTCCGTCACTGCCGAGCACTGGGTGGGCCAGCGACACAATCGGGTACCCCGTTAACACACTGGTGCGCAGGGCGCTGACCCCGGGCTGCCCTGTCAAAGCCTTGGCCACATGGGCGGTTTGGGACAGGTCGACCGGTTTGGTCATGGGAAGTGCATTGCAGACCAGCACGCCTTGGGCGTCTGCAAAACCAAAATTCAGGTGCTGGGGTTCAGCCGCGTGCAGGGCCCGCATGGTGGCATTGCAGGCATCGGTACCCCGGCGCACCTCTGGGTTTTGCGCCAAAGCCACCAACAAAGCCTGGCCGCGGTGCAAGGTCTCCTCCAGGCGCAGTGTTAGCCGCTCTGTGTCATGGTCCATGCGGGCCAGGGCCTGCTCTACCGATGTATCAGCAACCTGTTCGATCTGGAGGTAAGCGAACCAAAACGCCGGCAGCAAGGCCAACATCAAAAAAACCAGCACTTGCCACGCGCTGCGTTCCCAGGGGCGCAGGGTGGTCAGGTCACCAGCGGCCACTGGAGCGCTCAATGGTGTTCAATCGGTAGGCGGCTGGACGGGCTGACCGGCCACCCGCCGGGCCCCATTAAAACGCTTTTGCCAGTAGGCTTCACGCATGTCTTCTACCCTGACCTGTGCGCCGGTTCGGGGTGAATGGATGAACTTGCCATCGCCCACATAAATGCCCACATGGCTAAAGGCTTGGCGCATGGTGTTAAAAAACACCAAATCCCCAGGTTTCAGGTCTTCGCGGTTGATGCTTTGGGTGGCTTTGGCTTGGTCGGCGGCGCGGCGGGGCAGCACCAAACCCACGGTTTGTTCGTACATGGCCCGCACAAAACCGCTGCAATCAAAGCCGGTCTCGGCGGACTCACCGCCACGGCGGTAGGGCACACCCAAAAACCCCATGGCATTCACCACCAATTCAGAAGCGGTGTCGCTCAGGTTTTGGCGAACACCATCAAGGCGCGACAGCAAACCTTTGCTGACCAGCAAATCGTTTAAAGGGTCATCGGCGGGTGGGGCTGCGTGTGCGAGGTGCAAAAACGCACCCAAGACCCCCACCAGGGTGGCCGAGCGTAAATATCGCATGCGCGCGAGGGTACCTGCTGCCCGCCCGCCCGTCAAGTGCCCGCGCTGATCCCGTCCAATGGGCGGTTACACTGCCTCGGAGCCGCCCAAGCGGAAGTGGACACAGGAGCGACCATGTTGTTGAACGCAAGCGAAAGCCAGTTGGTGCTGGTGGACTACCAAACCCGGCTTATGCCCGCCATCCACCAAGGGTCAGAGGTGCTGCAACGTGCGGTGTTTTTGGCCCAAGTAGCGCAAGCGTTGGGTGTGCCCACCTACGGCACCGAGCAAACCCCGGCCAAGCTGGGCGGGAACGACCCCCAACTCAAGGCCTTGTGTCGTCAAACCTTGGACAAAATTTATTTCGATGCCACACAGTCCGAGCTGATCGAGGTTTTAAAGCCCGAGCCCGCTCCCCAGCGTTCTGCAGGCAACGCCCGCAGCTTGCCCCGGCACCTGCAAAAACCCGCAACCCCATCCACCCCCAACCGCAACACCATCGTGTTGGCGGGGGTGGAGGCCCACATTTGTCTGCTGCAAACCGCTTTGGGTTTGGTGGAACAAGAGTTTGATGTGTGGGTGGTGACCGACGCCTGTGGGTCCCGCCGGGAACGCGACCGCGATGCCGCTTTTGACCGCTTGGCAGGCAATGGGGTGGAGTTGGTGACCAGTGAAATGGTGGCCTATGAGTGGCTGGAGCACGCCGATCACCCGCGTTTTCGCGACGTGTTGCAGTGGGTCAAAGCGTAAAAACCCTGCTTTAAAAGTTAAAAGCAAAAGGGGCAGGCCAGCCTCAGCTGGTCGGACGGTTTTGTCAGGGCGGTGCAAGCCGGTTGAACATAATTATGAATTCAAATTCAGGAGACCGCCATGTCCACCGCCACGTCCTACCCCGCGTTTTTCAGCCGTTCCATCAACGACCGGGACGCCTTTTGGGCAGAGCAAGCCCAGGGTGTGGACTGGTTTAAACCCTTTGACCGGGTTTGCAACTACGACAACCCCCCGTTCGCCCGCTGGTTCGAAGGGGGCCTAACCAACCTGTGCCACAACGCAGTGGACCGGCACCTCAAAGACCGCGCCGACCAAAACGCGCTGATTTTTGTGTCCACCGAAACCCAACAGGAAAAAACCTACAGCTTCGCCGAACTGCACCGCGAAGTGCAGCGCATGGCCGCGATCTTGCAAGAGCAGGGCGTCAAAAAGGGCGACCGGGTGTTGATCTACATGCCCATGATCCCCGAGGCCGCTTTTGCCATGTTGGCCTGTGTGCGCATCGGCGCGATCCATTCGGTGGTGTTTGGCGGGTTTGCCAGCGTCAGCTTGGCCAGCCGCATTGAGGATGCCAGCCCTTCCGTCATCGTGAGTGCCGACGCGGGCTCGCGTGGTGGCAAGGTGGTGCCCTACAAGCCGCTGCTCGACGAGGCGATCCGGCTCTCTGCCCACAAACCACAAGCGGTGTTGATGGTCAACCGCGGCTTGGTGCCGATGGACCTGGTGCCAGGGCGCGACGTGGACTACACCCAGGCAGCCGCCCGCCACGAAGGCGCTGTGGTGCCCTGCGAGTGGGTGGAGTCCACCCACCCCAGCTACACCCTGTACACCAGCGGCACCACGGGCAAACCCAAAGGGGTGCAGCGCGATACCGGCGGTTACGCGGTGGCCCTGGCGGCCAGCATGAAACACATCTACTGCGGCAACCCGGGTGAGACCTATTTCTCTACCAGCGACATCGGTTGGGTGGTGGGGCACAGCTACATCATTTACGGCCCTTTGATTGGGGGCATGGCCACCATCATGTACGAAGGCCTGCCCATACGCCCTGATGCAGGCATCTGGTGGGAACTGGTTGAAAAGTACAAGGTCAGCGTCATGTTCAGCGCGCCCACTGCGGTGCGGGTGCTGAAAAAATACGACTCATCCTTTATCCAAAAGCACGACCTCAGCAGTTTGAAGGCGCTCTTTTTGGCCGGCGAACCTCTGGACGAACCCACCGCCAAATGGATCGCCGAAACGCTGGGCAAACCCATCATCGACAACTACTGGCAGACCGAAACCGGCTGGCCTATCCTCAGCATCTGCAATGGCGTCGAGTCTGCGCCCACCAAATTCGGCTCGCCCGGTAAACCGGTGTACGGTTACAACGTCAAGTTGCTAGACGACGCCACGGGTGCAGAGCTGGTGGGCCCCAACCAAAAAGGGGTGGTGGCTGTTGAGGGGCCTTTGCCACCCGGGTGCATGCAAACCGTTTGGCGCGATGACGAGCGTTTTGTCAAAACCTACTGGTCCAGTGTGCCGGGCAAGATGGTCTACAGCACCTTCGACTGGGGCATCCGCGACGAAGATGGTTACTTCTTCATCCTGGGTCGCACCGATGACGTGATCAACGTGGCTGGGCACCGGTTGGGCACCCGGGAGATCGAAGAAAGCATTTCCAGCCACCCCAATATCGCCGAAGTGGCTGTGGTGGGCGTGGCCGACACCCTCAAAGGCCAGGTGGCCATGGCCTTTGCCGTGCCCAAAGACGCTTCAGGCCTGGTGGATGACGCTGCCCGCCTTCAACTTGAAGGCCAGGTGATGAAGGTGGTGGATGACCAGCTGGGTGCCGTGGCCCGCCCGGCCCGTGTGCGTTTTGTGAGTGTGTTGCCCAAAACCCGCAGCGGCAAGTTGCTGCGCCGTGCGATCCAGGCGGTCTGTGAGGGGCGCGACCCCGGCGACCTCACCACCATGGACGACCCCGCAGCGTTGCAACAAATCAAAGACCTGCTCGCCTGACCCCCACCCTAGGGCTAACACCGAGGGCTTGTACCCTTGCGCGGGGTGGGCTAAGCGGCTACATTGGTTTACAGGCGGGGAGAACAGCCAAAGCGTCCTCCGTCCAACCCCCGGCTCAACACCGGGTTCGGGTTTGTATAGGGGATACAACATGCAACGCTTCAACCGCCGCCAGCAGCGCGGCCAGGGCATGACCGAGTACATTGTCATTGTGGCCTTGGTTGCCGTGGCCGCCATCGCGGTTTACCAATTTTTTGGACAAACCATCCGCAGCCAAACCTCAGGCATCGCCCGGGAGGTGGCTGGGCAAACCGCCAACACCGCCATACAAAACGCCCAAACCGCGGCCGGCAATGCCGAGGGCGAGGGCACGGCCACCAAAGGCCTGAGCGCTTACCAAAACAACAACGCCCGTTAACCCGGCGGTTTTGACGCATGCGCGGTGCCCAACGGGGGCAGGCGCTGATCCTCGGCCTGTTTGTGTTGGTCGCAGGGTTGGCTGCGCTGTTTTACCTCTACAACGCCAGCCAGTTGGTGCGTGAAAAAACGCGTCTGGTCAACACGGCGGACGCGGTCGCCTACAGCGCCGGTGTGTTGCAAGCCCGCTTGCTGAACTTCACCGCCTACAACAACCGGGCCTTGTTGGCCAACGAGGTGCTGGTCGCGCAACTGGTCAGCGCTGCCGCATGGATGCCGTATGCACAGGGGCATATCCAAGCCCAACCCACGGTGTTTCCCGAATGTGCCGACAGCCAAGGCGCGGGTGCGTCAGCCGGGGCTTTGTATCAGTACGGCCCGGCTTACGCCCTGATGTGTTACCTGTCGGTTCAATCGGGTGGGCTGTCCAGCAGCGCCTTGGCCCCCGTGTTGCCCGTACCCGAGGTGTTGGTAGGGGTGGCAGAAGGGGCCAAATCCCGCATCCAAAACGCCCTGCGAGAGGTGCACCAGCAAGGCCAAACCGATGCCATGCGCCAGGCCCTGATGCAGGCTGTGGCCGATGCGAACCAAGGTGGGCCCGATCGGGTGCGGGTGGAGGCTTTGCCCGATCCCCACATGGCTGGGTTTTTGCGCACCTACGCGGGCCCTGAGCGCGTGCGCATGCGGGAGCTTGCGGTGGTCGCCAGCCAGCTCGATCCCTTTGTGCCCAACCGGCAGTGGGATGCCGAGGCTTTGTTGCCCACCCCCGAGTGTTTTCCGGCCCTGACCTTTGACGCTTACAACGCGGTTCGGCGCCGTGGTGGCACAGAGCTCATCGGCATGGATGAGTGGCGTGCCGTTGACACGGCCTCTTTTCACCAGCACCAGTTGCACAAAGGCAAAAACATCCTCCCCAGTTGTGAAAAAGCGGAAATACCTTTGGGGGTGGGCGAACAACAGGCCCATCCGCCCCAGGCGGACCAACCCGATCACGGGGCTTGGGTGGGGGGAGCGGCATCTGACAACCCCATCGCCTACGCACAAGCCTCGACCGCCCATTGGCAACACTACAGCGGTTTGCCGGTCTACACCGACTTGTCACCCGCTTGGTTGTCAGCCGTTGAACCCCGTTGGATCCAAGCGGTTCGTTTGAGCAAACCACAGGGCCTGTTGCGCACCACCGACGGCCAGGGGCCCTGGAGCGGTGGTGCAGCCAACCGTTTACAGGCCTACAGCACCCGGGCAGCGGCGGGAGAGTGGGTGGCCGTGTCGGCGGTGCGGGTGGTGTTTGAACGCCCACCCGCGCACCCCATCAACACACACGGCGCGCCTCGTGGCACCCCTCTCGAAACAGGTAGCTTGTTCAACCCGTATTGGCAAGCCCGTTTGGTCGATGCGTCAACGCAAGCCCGTTGGCAAGCGCTGCGCCAGGGTGTTGAGGTGCCGTGGTGACGACCGCATCCACCCCATTTGCGGTCAACCCGCACCCACGCGGACAGGCCTTGGTCGAGTTTTTGGCGATCGTTTTGGCGGTGGTTCCGCTGGTGGTCATGATTCCCTTGCTGGGGCGGCTCCAAGACCAAGCCCACACCACCGACATGTCCAGCCGGCATGCGGCTTTTGAGCAAGCCCTTCGCGCCCCACTTGCCCAGCAGGCGCCTGTTGCCGGGCCCGATGGCGTGGTGCCCGTGGGCACATGGCTACCTGTGCCGGCAGCACAACCTATTGATCCCCGTTTGGTCAGCGATTTGGGCCTGGTGTCGTTCGGGTTGTTTCGTGCGGAGGTCACCCGGGTCATCCCCAACACGCCCACGGGGGGGCGCATGTGGGCGCCTTTTGATCAATTGGATTTGCGCATTTCTCGCCAAACCACCTTGTTGGTGGACGGTTGGGCGGCAGCGTCTCCCGAGCAGGTGGATGCCCGGGTGGCACCCCTGGCGCCAGCCGCCACCCAAGCTTCTGCGGTGTTGTTGCCGCCCATACAAGCCGCTGGAGCGTTCGCCGAGTTGCCCGGTCTGCCCCACGGCCCAGCTTTTGGTCGGCTGGATTTGTGGCGCGATGTGGTGCCAGCCGACCGTTTGCGCCCTTGACCCCAGGCCCCACACCAATGGACTTGACCGCCCCACCCGTCTCCGCCATGGTGTTGCCCATGCCGCCGGGTGCCCGTCCGCTTGATGTGGGAGCGGGCCGACAGCCATGGTGGTTCAACGGCCAGTGGATGTCTGTGTCGGCTTTTCACGCAACACAGTCGGTGCCCGATCTGTTGCATTGGTACCAACGGGTGTTGGGTGGGCAGTGGGTGCAGCGCGAGCAACAGGGCCGGTACATTTTGAGCAAAGTCCAAGGTGCTGAACACTGGACCATTCAGCTACAAGCGGCACCTGGCGCCGAAGGGGTGGGCGGTCCAACGGGGACCAGAGGGTGGTTGGCTGTCCAACGCCACGCGGGGCCATTGGGGTCCCAAAGCAGCGGCCACAACCCACAACTGCCTGCAGTCAGTCCAGAGGGCAGCCGGGTGCTCAGCCACCTGCGCACCCAAGATGGGCCTAGGGCTGCCGAGCACTTGGTCTGGACCAACACGCTGGGCACCACCACCAACACCCGGTGGCTCCAAACACATTTGGCTGGGCGGGGGTTCGTGTTTGAACGGCAGAGCCCCTTCGGTGCGACCACCACCTTGTGGTTTGGTGGCCCACGCCGAGAGGCCACTGCCGTTTTGACCCAAGAACCCTCGGGGCTGAGCACCGTGGTGCTACAGGTTGCACAGATTGTGCCCATCAAAGTGCCGTTACCACCACCCAAGGGGCAGACCCCATGAGCCGAGCGTGGCCTCTGTGCTGGGGCCAGTCCTCGGTGGAGTACCTGGTGGTGTGTGCCGCGCTGGTCACCGCGTTGGGTGTGGGTATGGCCGATGGCGGTGGGGTGTTGGCCGAGTGGTTGGGTGCTTTGCAAACCGCCTACAGCCGCCTGTCGTTTGCGTTGTCGTTGCCCCTTTGATCCTATTTTGACGGGAAGTTTTTATGTCCTCACCCCATACGCAGCGTTTTCGACCCAACAAGGTGTTTTGGGTCTGGGTGGTGGCTTTGGTTACCGGGCTTGTGGCGGCTGGGTTGGCCCGCCAGTACCTGACCGACCAGGTGGAGCACATCGAGTCGCGCAACCGCGGCCAGACCGTTAACTTGGTGGTGGCCAAAGCAGACTTGCCCGCCGGCACCCGTTTGGGCACGTCCACCGTGGCGGTGCGACCGGTACCACAAGACCACGCCCACTCGGGCGCGGTCCGTCCCGAACAGTTTGACCGGATTGATGGCCTGCTTTTGGCGCACCCGCTCAAAGCGGGTGACGCGGTGTTGTGGTCGTCTGTGGAGGCTACCAGACCCCCCACGTTTGCAGACCGCATTCCGCCAGGGCACCGCGCCATCACCATACCGGTTGACGACATCAACGCCATGGCCGGCATGTTGGAGCCAGGTGATTTGAT
>JBEBBB010000177.1:0-5329 GCA_041158605.1 Pseudomonadota bacterium | reverse complement strand
GGCTCAAGGCCGCTTCCATGCCACCCAATTTTGGTCTGGGCATGGTGCTGCGCGGCAAAACCTTGGGCGTCTGGAGTTATGGCAAAACGGGGCAACTGGTGGCCGGTTATGGCAAAGCCTTTGGCATGCGGGTGCTGGTTTGGGGGGGAGCGGACAGTTGCAAAAGGGCCATGGCAGATGGCCATGAGGTGGCCGCCTCTCGTGAAGCCTTGTTCGAAGAAAGCGATGTGCTGAGCCTGCACTTGCGTTTGGTGGAGGCCACGCGCGGCTGCGTGACCGCCGAAGACCTCGCCCGCATGAAGCCGACCGCGTTGTTGGTCAACACCTCCCGTGCCGAATTGTTGCAGCCCGAGGCTTTGGTGGGCGCCTTGAACCGGGGGCGCCCAGGCATGGCCGCCGTTGATGTGTTTGAGTCCGAACCCATTTTGCAAGGGCATGCGCTGCTGCGCCTGGAAAACTGCATTTGCACACCACACATTGGTTATGTGGAGCAAAACAGCTACGAGATGTATTTCACGTCAGCGTTTGATAACGTGGTGAACTACATCAAAGGCACCCCCACCAACATCGTCAACCCTGGCGCCTTGCAGGTGCGGCGCTAAACCCACGCCATCCCCAGCCTGTTCGGCCGGGGGTGAACACCATCAGGGCTTGGAGCCCGAACCGTCGGGTTTGGCTGGCGGTTTGAAATCCAAAAACTCAAAGTCCAAGGGTGGGCGTTCGGTCGCCAACTCTGCGGGCGCTGTGGGTTCAAGCTCTGGGGCTGCCGCTGGCACGGGAAGGATGGTGGGCAAGGGCTCTACCCTGGCCACCGAAACCGGGTCTGTGAGGTCCAGGTCCAACCAGCCTGAAGCACCTTTTTCATTGCGCAGCGGGTAGGGCTCATCGGGTGTGGGCGCAGGGGCAACACCCTGTTGATCCATCACGTCCAACATACCCAACAGCAACAGCAGGTCGCGGGCTGCGGCAGGGGTGCGCACTTGCCAGTAGGCCACAGGGTCGCCAGGCTGGGACCACAACGACATTTCGATCAGGTTGCGCGCACCCAAGGTGGGCCACACCTCTGTGAGCTGCTCTGCGAACACCTTGTCGGTGTCCAGCCCTGGGGTCAGCGCACCAAAAGAAGGGGGCAAACGCCCGTAATCGGTTTGGTACTGCCGCTGGGCAGCGTCGATCACGGCGTTATCGCCAGACTCCAAGCCCCGGTGCAACCACAGCAGGTAGGGCACCTCGCTCATGCCTGGGAATGCCTGGGTGAACGACTGCAGGGTGGCGATGGCATCATCGCCCTGCCCCAGCGATTCGAAAAACTCGACCTGCTGCACCAGGTCCAACAAGGCATCCAGGTTGGGTGGTGTGCGCACCGGGGAACCCGACAAGGAACTACCGGGCTCGTGGACCTCCAGGCCTTTCATGGCGTCCAGGTCTGCAAAATCGGTCAGATCGGCTTTGCCCGACACGGCAGGTACCGCACCTTGCGCCGAATCTTCTGGGGTGCCCTGCCCCCACCATGTGGGCACAGGTCCACTGTCAGCGGGGACGGACTCGCCGCGCCGGCGCAACACCACCAACAAGGCAGCCAACAGGGCCACCAGCAAACCCAACAACACGTACACCACGCTGCTGCTGTAGCGGTCGGTCTGGGCCTGTGTGAGTTGGGCGTTCACGGTCTCGATGGCGGCACGCAAACGCTCTTGTTCGGCCCGCATGCCTTGAAGCTCTTGCTCCATGGCCGTGACTTTGGGGTCGGGGATGGGCGCCTCGTTGGCCACCGCACCCTCAACCACAGGGCTTGCCACACCGGGCAAATGGGGAGGAACGTCGACCGGGTCGAGTTTGAGCCGTGGCGCGGCAGGTGCGGGTGCCAGCTCAGGCTTGGCCTCGGGCGCCACAGGGGCAGACACCGATGTTTTGGGGGGCGTGGCAGCGGGAGCTGGGGCCGCAGGCGCGGCTGCCACAGCCACAGGGGGCGCTGCGGGGGCATCGGCAGCAGGCACTTTGGGCAAGGCCCGGCCCTCACCCGGCCTGGTTTTGGATGCCAGGCGAGCCACACCCGCCGGGCGTGGGGCCGGTGCAGCCAGTGTCCAGGGCACCGGTGCGGGTGCTGGGCGAACGGCGGCAGCTGCGGGCGTTGCAGGGGCTGTTGACGGTGCTGGGGCGGCAGGCCTGTCAGACACGGCGCCACGGGCCGCGGGCCCGGAAGCGGCCGCCACAGGCGCGGGTGCGGTGGCCTCGCGTGCCACTGCAGGGGCGGGTTCGTAGTCAGCCAGCAAGGCGTAACTGCGGGTGTAACGCTGGTCACAGCCGGCTTTGAGGACCAGGGTAACGATGGGTTCGTTGACAGGCTGGCTGCTGCGCACACGCAGGGCACCGGACCCATCCGCCCCCAGGCGGTGTATGGCCACCGTGACAGCGGTCGGTGACACCCGCATGTCACCGTACAAAATATCGGCTTCTAGGCAGAGCCCGTTGGCCGCTTCAGCAGCCTCAATGGAGCTTTGCACAAAAACATCGAGCGGGCGACCGATAATGACGCCACCTTGCGTGCCCCCCAAAGACAGGGCGACGCTTTGAGTGGCCGCCACGAGCAGCGCACTTCCCACCGCAGACTTCAGCATTGTGCGTTCCTTGCCGTCAACAGTTGTTGTTGTTATGGACCGCGCCATTTTGGCATAACTGGCTATACATTCCTGCCAGTTCAACTTGAGTGAGACAAAAGATGACGACGACTTTCTCCCATGTGGGTATCGTGGGCACTGGCGCCATGGGCCGTGGTATCGCGCAAATTGCCGCCCAAGCGGGCAGCACGGTGTTCCTGTACGACAAACAACCGGGCGCGGTGGCATCTGCCCAAAGCGCGCTGTTGGCGGTGTGGGACAAACTGGTGGACAAAGGCCGTTTGTCCCCCCAGGACCGGGACACCCTGGGACTCAGGTTGCGCTCCGCAGACCAACTCGCGGACCTGTCCGCATGCGATCTGGTGGTGGAGGCGGTGGTGGAACGGCTGGATGTGAAACAAAGCCTGTTTGCCGAGCTGGAAACCCTGGTGGCGCCCGACGCGGTGCTGGCCACCAACACCTCGTCTTTGTCGGTCACGGCCATTGCCGCTGCATTGAAACAGCCCGGGCGTTTTGCTGGGTTCCATTTTTTCAACCCCGTGCCCCTGATGAAGGTGGTGGAGGTGATTGCAGGCCTCAAAACAGACAACGCGGTCTGCCAACGGCTGCACCGCTACGCTGCCGAGATGGGCCACACCGCTGTGCTCGCACAGGACACACCGGGTTTTATCGTCAACCACGCCGGCCGGGGTTATGGCACCGAGGCGCTGCGCATCGTGGGCGAAACCGTGGCCGACTTTGCCACCATCGACCGCATCCTGCGCGACCAGATGGGGTTCAAACTGGGCCCCTTTGAGCTGATGGACCTGACCGCACTGGATGTGTCCCACCCGGTGATGGAATCCATTTACCACCAGTACTACGAAGAGCCCCGCTACCGCCCCAGCGTGATCACCGCCCAGCGCTTGGCCGGTGGTGTGGTGGGCAAAAAGGTGGGCGAGGGTTTTTACCGCTACACCGACGGCAAAGCCGACGTCCCCGCTGAGCCTGCCGTGCCGGCCGTGACCAACCTGCCGCCCGTTTGGGTACCGCCCCGAGCCGCGCGCCGGGCCGAGCTGTACCAGTTGCTCAAGGACCTGGGCGCCACCATTGAAACGGCAGCCCGCCCCACCGAACAAGCCTTGATTTTGGTGGCCCCTTTGGGGCACGACGTGACCACCGTGGCCGCTGTTGAGCAACTGGATCCCGCGCGCGTGGTGGGCATCGACATGATGCTGCCCGACAGCGCCACCAAACGCCGCGTGCTGGCCACCAACCCTGCCACCCGCCCCGACATGCGCGATGCGGCCCATGCCCTGTTGGCCCGCGACGGCAAGCCGGTGAGTGTGGTGCGCGACAGCGGCGGGTTTGTTACCCAACGCGTGGTGGCCACCATCGTGAACATCGCCGCCGACATCTGCCAGCAAGGCATCTGCACCCCCAAAGACCTGGAAGTGGCTGTGACCTTGGGTCTGGGTTACCCCATGGGCCCCTTGGCCATGGGCGATTTGGTCGGCCCGGCCAGTGTGCTGGAAATTTTGTTCAACCTGCAAACGGTGTACGGTGACACCCGTTACCGCCCCTCGCCCTGGTTGCGCCGCCGCGGTGCTTTGGGGCTGAGTTTGACCCATGTGGAGGCCTAAGCCATGACCGCCGCTCTCAAAAGCCACACCGTAGACGGCACGCTGGTGTTGAGCATCAGCAACCCTGAGCAACGCAACGCCCTCAGCCCAGACATGTACGCCGCAGGCGTTGAAGCGCTGAACGCCGCAGACAACAACCCGGAAATCCGTTCAGTGGTGCTCACGGGCGAGGGGGCCCATTTTTGTGCTGGGGGCAACTTGCAAAGGCTGTTGGCCAACCGCCAGCAACCCCCACAGGTCCAAAGCGACAGCATCGAAAACCTGCACAACTGGATCGAAACCATACGCAGCTTTTCCAAACCCGTTGTGGCGGCGGTTGAGGGCGCTTGTGCGGGGGCCGGGTTTTCGTTGGCGCTGGCCTGCGACATGTTGGTGGCAGCCCAAAACAGCGTGTTTGTGATGGCGTACGCCAATGTGGGCTTGTCGCCAGATGGTGGTGCCTCTTGGAGCCTGATGCGCAACCTGCCCCGGGCCACGGCCTTGCAGCTGTTGATGTGTGGTGACCGCATTGACGGGCCGCGGCTGCACCAGCTGGGGGTGGTCAACCAGGTGTGTGAGCCAGGCCAGGCCCTGACCCAAGCGCTGGCGCTGACCAGCACCCTCAACCAAAGGGCGCCCAACACCTTGGCCAGTATCAAAGAGCTGGCCAACGACGCACTGCTCCAACCCCTCACCACCCAACTGCGCCAGGAGCGGGACCACTTTGTGAAGAACCTGCACCACCCCAACGGTGGGGAAGGTATACAAGCGTTCCTCGACAAACGCCCAGCACGCTACCGCTGACGCCCCTCCGGGTCGCGACCGCGACAGAACAGCCCTGCCACAGTCACCGAAAAGACAGACGATGGACGAACCGATTTTGACAATAGAGGAACGCGAGGCGATCAACAGTGGTCGCTGGTTCAACACCCTCTCACCTTCGCTGCGGCACGACATCCTGCGATGCGCTTACGTCAAACGCTACAAAGACGGCGACCTGATCGGGTCGCGCGGCGACGTGCCCACAGAATGGATTGCTGTGGCCAAGGGGGCTGTGCGTGTCAGCTCCACATCGCTGTCGGGCAAACAAATCACCCTCACCTATGTGGA
>JBEBBB010000176.1:0-3051 GCA_041158605.1 Pseudomonadota bacterium | reverse complement strand
TGCAAACCACCATGGTGCAAAACGAAGAGCGGTTTGAACGCAGCCTGAACAACGCCAGGGTGGGTGTGTGGGAATGGGATTTTGAAACCGGACAGATGCAGTGGTCACCCCAAGTCTCGGCCTTTTTTGACATCCCAGCACATGTGGTGGAGGGCACCACAGCGGACTTTATGGAGCGGGTGCACCCCGATGACCGCAGCAAAATCCAGGCGGCCATAGGCATTTGTATCAAGGAGAAGACGGCATACAACCAGGAGTACCGGGTGCTGGGCGAGGCCAACCGGGTGCGCTGGGTCCACAGCCACGGTGATGTCCAGCGGGACCATAAGGGCCGCGCGATCCGCATGTTTGGGGTGATGCAAGACGCCACCGACCGCGTGCTGGCCGCCACCCTTCTGGCCGAAGCGGCCAACCACACGCAGGTGATTCTGGACAACGTGGTAGATGCCATCATCACGATAGACGAACACGGTTTGATTGAGTCTTTCAACAGCGCAGCGACGCGTATTTTTGGCTACACGCTCGATGAGGTCCGGGGCCACAACGTCAAAATGCTGATGCCCGAGCCCTACCGCTCTGAGCACGATGGGTACATCGACGCCCACAAACGCACCGGGGTCAACCGCATCATTGGTATAGGCCGCGAGGTGACGGGCTTGCACAAAAATGGACAAGCGTTTCCCATCCACCTGGCCGTCTCTGGGGTGGTCCGCGATGGCAAACGCTTGTACATCGGCTTGATCCGGGACATCACCCAACAGCGCAAAGCCGAAGCCGAAATCCAACACCTGGCGTTTTTTGACCACCTGACCGACCTGCCCAACCGCCGTTTACTCCAAGACCGGATACAACGCACCCTGCTGGCGTGTGAACGCAACGGCCAGATGGCGGCATTGGCCATGCTGGACTTGGACGATTTCAAAACACTCAACGACACCCGTGGCCACGAAGCGGGCGACCTGCTGCTGGTGGAACTGGCGCAGCGTTTGCTCAAAGCCGTGCGAGAAGGCGATACCGTGGCCCGCCTGGGCGGTGACGAGTTTGTGGTGCTCCTGGACAACCTGGGCAAAGACCGCGAATCGGCGGCCAACCACGCCGAAACCGCGGTGCGCAAACTGCTGGCGGTGTTTCAAGAACCCTTCCACCCCCATGGCCGTGAGCACACAATCTCGGCCAGCCTGGGCCTGACCTTGTTTGACGGGCGGTCGGCCTCACCCGACGCCCTGATGGGCCAAACCGATATGGCGATGTACCAGGCCAAAGCCGATGGCCGCAACACCTACCGGTTCTTTGACGCGGAATTGCAGGTCAGCCTGAACGCCAGGGCGTCGCTGGAGCGTGACCTTTTGCAAGGTCTGGCACAACAGGCGTTTTCGCTGGTGTACCAACCGCAGGTGGACCAAAACGGCCAGACCACCGGGTTTGAGGCGCTGATCCGGTGGCGCCACCCGGTGCGCGGCCCGGTGTCACCCGCCCAATTTATTCCCGTGGCAGAACAGACCGGTTTTATCCGGCCTTTGGGACAGTGGGTGCTACAAACGGCGTGCGAAAAACTCGTGTCGTGGGCCCAAGAACCAGAAACGGCAGGTCTGACGGTGGCCATCAACGTAAGCGCCCACCAGTTCCGCAGCCCCGACTTTGTACGGGAGGTGCTGGACACCTTGTCGTCCACGGGGGCCGACCCCTCTCGGCTCAAACTGGAACTCACCGAGAGCATGTTGGCCGACGACATCGACAGCCTGATCGACAAGATGTCAGCCCTCCAAACCCATGGGGTGCAATTTTCGTTGGATGATTTCGGCACAGGGTACTCGTCTTTGAGTTACCTCAAACGCCTGCCCTTGGACCAACTCAAAATCGACCAATCGTTTGTGCGCGATCTGCTGACCGACACCAACGACGCGGCCATCGTCAAAGCGATCATCACCTTGGGCCAGAGCCTGGGGCTGGCGGTGATTGCGGAGGGTGTGGAAACGGCCGACCAACGCACCTACCTCGCGCACAGCGGTTGTGTGCAGTACCAGGGTTACCTGTTTGGCAGGCCGCTGGACGAGGCGTCGCTTCAGGCCTACCTGGCGGCATTGTGCCCTCTGGGTTGACCACTTTTGGCCACTGTTGGCACAGTCCGCCGGTAAAATAGGGGTCCTATGTACGCCCCCTTGTTTTGACGTGTTGGCACACCGCACCGCCTTGCTGGTGGTATCGGCCTTGGCCTGGATCTCGGTCGGCGCCAGTGCCGCACATGCCGCACAAGCCCAAGTGGCGGTGGCCGCCAATTTTGCCGAACCTTTCAAAGCCATTGCTGCCGTGCTGGTCCAAACCACAGGCCACACGCTCAAGGTGTCCACAGGCGCGTCTGGGGCCTTCTACACACAGATCAAAAACGGCGCGCCGTTTGATGTGTTTTTGTCGGCCGACAACGAACGGCCTGAGATGCTCGAAAAAGAAGGCTTGGCGGTGCCGGGCACCCGCTTCACCTACGCCACCGGCAAACTGGCGCTGTGGTCCCTCCGCGTGGACCGTGTGGACCCACAAGGCCAGGTGTTGCGCGCACCCGACCTGGGCAAAGTGGCCTACGCCAACCCCAAAACAGCCCCTTATGGTGAAGCGGCGGTGCAGGTGATGAACCGCATGGGATTGACCACAACCCTGACGCCCCTGCTGGTTCAGGGCGAAAGCATCGGCCAAACCTACAACTTCGTCAAAACCGGCAACGCCGACGTGGGGTTTGTGGCCTTGTCACAGGTGCTGCACAATGGGCGCCTCAAAGAAGGGTCCGTCTGGGTGGTTCCCCAGTCCTACCACGCGCCCATACAACAAGATGCCGTGTTGTTGCGCAAAGGGGCACAAAACGAAGCAGCCTTCGCATTGATCAAACTGCTGCAAAGCCCCCACATCAAAGACCTGATCCGATCTTACGGCTACGACCTGTAACCCCCCCTCACTCACGTGTTTTTGTCGCCCGACAACCTACAGGCCTTGGCCCTCACGGCACAAGTGGCTGCTCTGACCACCCTGGTGCTGCTGGTGTTGGGCACCCCCCTGGCTTGG
>JBEBBB010000175.1:0-2811 GCA_041158605.1 Pseudomonadota bacterium | reverse complement strand
GCGCCCACCATTTGCGGGTTGACCGAGCCCGCCCGGATCAGCATGCCCACACGGGTTTTGTGGATCAGCCACTGGCTGCCTGCGGCGACCAGCAAGCCCACCACGATGATCAGAAAGCGGTAGGTGGGGTAGGTGAACCCGAACAGGTCCACCGTGCCAGACAACGATTCCGGCAGCGACACAAACATGGGCTGCGGGCCCCACACCATGCGCACCACCTCATTGAAAAACAGCACCATGCCAAACGTGGCCAGCACATGGTCCAAATGGTCACGGCTGTAAAGCTTGGAGATGGCCACCCATTCCAGCACCAGTCCTACTACCAAGCCAGTGACCACCGCAGCCAGCACGCCCAGCGCAAACGAATCGGTGTGCACCCCCACCACGGCCGCCGCGTAGGCCCCCAGCATGTACAACGACCCGTGGGCCAGGTTGACAAAGCTCATGATGCCGAACACCAGGGTCAGGCCAGCGGCCAGCAGAAACAGCATGACGCCGTACTGCAAGCCGTTGAGCATCTGAGCCAACAACAAAGTGGCAGACATGGCTTACTTGGCCTTGCACTGGGCAACGTAAGGGTCTTGGTGCTCAGGCAGGGGGGTGCCCAACTGCTTGACGGTGATGTTGGCCCCGTCTTTCACCGTCTGGAACGCGTAGTAGTTCTGCACCGGCATGTTGTTGGCATTGAAGCGGAAAGGGCCACGAACCGACTTCAGCTCGGCACCAGCGGCTTTGACCGCCGCGGTCCACTTGGCCTTGTCTGCGGTGTTGCCTCTGACCTTGCGCACCGCAATGTCCAGCAGGTTGGCTGTGTCGAAGCCCACGGCGGCATACAGGCTGGGCACGCGGCCAAACTTTTTGTTAAACGCAGCCACAAACTCGGCGTTGCCAGGGGTTTTCAGCGCCACGTCCCACATGGCACCGGAAATGGCGCCCACTGCGGCGTCACGCAGCGAAGGCAGGGTGGTGCCGTCCACCGTGAAAGCCGACAACAAAGGCGTCTTTTTCATCAGCCCTGCCTGGCTGAACTGCTTCACGAAGTTGACACCCATGCCACCGGGGTAAAACACAAACACGGCATCGGGGCCAGCGGCCTGGAGCTGCGCGATTTCAGCGGAGTAATCGGGCTGGTTCACCTGGGTGTACACCTCGTCCAGCACCTGGCCCTTGTAGTAGCGCTTGAAACCGGCGATGTAGTCTTTGCCCGCCTGGTAATTGGGGGCCATCAGGTACACGCGCTTGTAGCCGCTGTCTTGGGCAAACTTGCCCATGGCTTCAGCGGTACCGTCGTTTTGCCACGCCGTGGAAAACACGTTGGGCAAACAGCCGGCGCCGGCAATGGGCGATGGCCCTGCGTTGGTGGCAATGGCTACGGTGCCCGAC
This sequence comes from Pseudomonadota bacterium, assembly GCA_041158605.1. Taxonomy (GTDB): domain Bacteria; phylum Pseudomonadota; class Gammaproteobacteria; order Burkholderiales; family Burkholderiaceae_C; genus JBEBBB01. The sequence continues at coordinate 1,428 of JBEBBB010000175.1, read as the reverse complement.
TCCACGATGCGCGGCAGGCTGGCCATCAGCACGTTCGAAAAACCGAGGCCCACAATGGCGTCGACCTTGTCACGGTCAATCAGCTTGCGGGCAATCTGGTTGCCCAGCTCGGGCTTGAGCTGGTCGTCCTCGCGGATCACGCTGACCTCCTCGCCGCCCAGCTTCTTGCCCAGCATTTCAATGCCCAGCAAAAAACCGTCGTATTGGTCTTGGCCCACGGCGGCCACAGGGCCTGACAAGGGGCCGGTGAAACCGATTTTGATCTCGGCGTGTGCGGCCGACAGGCACAGGGCAGAAGCGGCCAGGGCCAGGTGTTTGAGGGTGCGGTTTGTGTTCATGTTTGTCTCCAAGGCGTGGGCGTTGCCCACCAGGTTCAATGGGTGGGGCGGTCAATCGAGCTTGAGCATCACGCGAAGGTTTTCGATCTTCACGGGGTAGGTGCGTATGTTTTCCGTCAGCGGTGCGCACATGGCTTGGCCGGTGCACACATCGAAACGCCCCTGGTGCAGCGGGCATTCGATTTCGCGCCCCTCCAGAAAGCCGTCGCTCATGCGGGCGGCACCGTGGGTGCAGAGGTTGTCGGTGGCGTACACCTCGCCGTCCACCTCGTACAGGGCGATTTCTTTGCCCGCCACTTTGACGGCAATCACATCGCCCTCGGGCACCGCGTCGCGGGCCAGTGCATCTGTCCAGTTGTCTGACATCGGGCGGCCTCAGATGGGGTAGATGACGGAGTTGGCGATCATTTCGCTGTCGTACACACACAGCCGGGATTGCAACTTCAGGCCCTCTGGGGTGCGCACGATGGTGTCCCTGTAGAAGCCCACGCTGAACACGGTGGAGTCACCGTCGTACTTGGTGCGGATGACCGTGTAATTGGCCTCTGACTGAATGCGCTCGCCGTAGATGTCGCGCTCCACCTTGGTGATGCGGGGCGTGCCCACGATGTGCCGCTGGTAATACGGGTCGTGGTACATGGTTTCTTTCACCCCGTACACGCGGTCGCGGATCATGGCTTTGCTCTCCAATGCCAACAGGCACAGGGGCAACCCTTGCTCATGGTTCTCGCGGGGTTGCAGGCGATAAGTGCCGTCTTCCACGAAGAACTCGGGCCACTTTTCCCATTCAGCGGAGTCGCACACCATGGCGTAGTCGCTGTACAGGTTGAGCAGTTCGAAATAGGTCTTGAAGTCCACCATGTTTATTCCCCCATCACTTTGCGCCAGTAGGCGTACATGCCGCGAATCAGTGTTTCGGTGACCATGTGGTCGGTGTCACCGATGTCGTACCCACCCCTCTCAATCACAGTGCGGTGTGCGGGGTTTTGTTCAAACCCTTCTTGCGACCACTCGATGACCTCACCGTCATCGGCCGACACGAAACCTGCCGGGCCAAACAGGTTGGCCTGGATCAGCCGGCGCTGTTCCA
>JBEBBB010000174.1:0-4745 GCA_041158605.1 Pseudomonadota bacterium | reverse complement strand
CGCCAACGGCGCGTCCGACACCTGGGACCACGGCATCACATGGACGCGGTAACCCCTGCCCCAGGGCAAGCGCTCACCCCACGCCACCAACACCGTGGTACCCGGGGTGTGGGCCAGACGGGCCGACAGGGTCATGGTGTAGGCAGACTGCCCCCAAAACGGCGCCCAAACCCCCAAACCATGGGGTGGCACCTGGTCGGGCAACAAACCCACAGCCCCCCCCGAACGCAGCGCTTGTATCAACTGCCGCACACCAGACAAGGTGGTGCTGGCCGTGGCCAGGCCCGGCCGTTGGCGGGCCGTTTCCACCAAATGGCGCAGCCACACCTGGCGAGGGGGCCGAAACAACACGGTCATGGTTTGCCCGTGCTGGCCATACCGGGCCGCATAGGCCTGGGCGGTGATTTCAAAACAACCCAGGTGGGGGGTGAGGAACAACATGCCGGCCCCCTGGGCCTGGGCCGCATCGATGTGCGCGGCACCCGCCCACTCGGTGTGCACAGGCGCACCCAGCCACAAACGGGGCAACTCGGTCACCAGTTTCCCGGCCTCGGCCACCGAACGCCAGCGGGCAGCGCCCTGGATGCCTGCCAAACGGGTGTGGGTGGACCACGCCCGCCTGTACGCAGGCGACACACACCACACCACCCACCCCAGGGTAAACCCCAGGGCGTGCAAAAGCGGCAGTGGCACACGGGCCAAGCAACGGAACAAGGTCAACATGTCTTAAAATAGGGCTATCGCCGAGTTATCTGAACAACTTGCGGGCGATTCACAAATCCAGCTAAAGCGTTCGCCAAGCTCCAGCCCGGCGACCGCCAGGCAGTCAACACAGGAGTGTATTCAAATGGCGAACGACTTTCTTTTCACGTCCGAATCGGTGTCCGAAGGGCACCCCGACAAGGTGGCCGACCAAATATCGGACGCCATCCTCGACGCGATTTTTGAACAAGACCCCCGCAGCCGCGTGGCGGCCGAAACCCTGACCAACACCGGTCTGGTGGTGCTGGCCGGTGAAATCACCACCAACGCCCACGTGGACTACATCCAAGTGGCGCGCGACACCATCAAACGCATCGGTTACGACAACACCGAATACGGCATCGATTACAAAGGCTGTGCGGTGCTGGTGGCCTACGACAAACAGTCGAATGACATCGCCCAAGGTGTGGACCATGCGTCTGACGACCACCTCAACATCGGCGCGGGCGACCAAGGCCTGATGTTCGGTTACGCCTGCGACGAAACCCCCGAACTGATGCCTGCGCCCATTTATTACGCCCACCGCTTGGTGGAGCGCCAAGCACAGTTGCGCAAAGACGGTCGCCTGCCGTTTTTGCGCCCCGACGCCAAAAGCCAGGTGACGATGCGCTATGTGGACGGCCGCCCCCACAGCATCGATACCGTGGTGCTGTCTACCCAGCACAGCCCAGACCAGTCGGAAACCCCCACCCAGATGAAGGCCAGCTTCACCGAAGCCATCATCGAAGAAATCATCAAACCGGTGTTGCCCAAGGAATGGCTGCAAGACACCAAATACCTGATCAACCCCACCGGCCGGTTTGTGATCGGCGGCCCCCAGGGTGACTGCGGCCTGACCGGCCGCAAAATCATCGTGGACACCTACGGTGGCGCCTGCCCCCATGGTGGTGGTGCGTTCAGCGGCAAAGACCCCTCCAAAGTGGACCGCTCGGCCGCCTACGCCGCCCGTTACGTGGCGAAAAACATCGTGGCCGCGGGTTTGGCCAAACAGTGCCAGATCCAGGTGGCGTACGCGATCGGCGTGGCGCGCCCCATGAACGTCACGGTGTACACCGAGGGCACGGGTGTGATCTCTGATGAGCGCATTGCCCAGATCGTGAACGAGGTGTTCGACCTGCGCCCCAAAGGCATCATCCAGATGCTGGACCTGCTGCGCCCCATCTACAGCAAAACCGCCGCCTACGGCCACTTTGGCCGCGACGAGCCCGACTTCACCTGGGAACGTACCGACAAAGTCCAGGTGCTGCGCGACCTGGCCGGTTTGTGAACCATTGGTAGCGAGCACAGCATGTCCGACATCCAAACCGCTTTTGAAGCCGCCGTCACGGCGTCCAAGGCCCTGACCCAGCGGCCCGACAACGCCACCCTGCTCAAAATCTACGCCCTCTACAAGCAGGCCACGGAAGGTGATGTGGCCGGCACCAAACCCGGTTTTTCGGACCTGGTGGGTCGGGCCAAATGGGACGCTTGGAACGCACTCAAGGGCACGGGTGCCGATGACGCGATGCAGCGTTACATCGACCTGATCGACAGCCTGGAATAAATGGAGCCTCAGGGGCTTATTGACCCTTGGGCTTAGGCAGCGCCTTGGCGGCATCTGCCAAGGCCTGCACATGGAATGCTGCCCCTTCAGCTTCAAGGAAGGCCCGTCGCTGTGCAACAAATTGTTCGTACGCGGCCGTTGCCTGGGCGTCCGCTTGTTTCTTAGAGACCCGGCCCGCGCCATCCAAGACGTTGCGGTCGTTGAACTTCAAAAAGGCATCCAGCTTTTCGGCCCAATCTTTGAGGAACACGTCTTTCCGCCGCCGTGCCTGGTCTTCTGCAAAATCCAGCCACATCGTGACAATGCGATTGAGTTCGCCAATCTCGGACTCGTGAAGGTAGTTTTTGGCCACAGTCACATCGGTTTTCTGGACGCTGCCCGACTTCCAGGTGGTCAGACCCATGTTCGGACGGCTGCTGTCAGCGCGCTCAGCAATCAGTTCAGCAGCGGTCTTGCCGGTCACGGCGAAGTGCAACTTGTTCTGGATGAACCGGAAGAACTGCGTGGTTTCCGGCAGCGAAGGCGAGTAGTCAGCGGCCATTGCGAAAATTTCGCGCACCCGCAAGTACATACGGCGCTCGCTGGCCCGGATGTCACGGATGCGCTCCAACAACTCATCGAAGCGGTCCGGCACACCCGAGCCGGCCACCGGGGGATTCTTCAGGCGTTCATCGTCCAGCGTGAAGCCCTTGACCAGATACTCACGCAGCCGTTCCGTGGCCCAGCGGCGAAACTGCGTCCCACGCGTAGAGCGCACCCGGTAACCCACGGCCAGGATGGCGTCCAGGTTGTAGTGGTCGATGTTCCGGCTGACCCGACGAGCCCCCTCCTGGCGAACTATTAGGAATTTCCTAATGGTTGCCTCCGGCTGGATTTCGGCGTCGACGTACAGGGTTTTCAGGTGCTCGTTGATAGTCGGCACCTTAACCTGAAACAATTCGGCCATCAGCGCCTGCGTGAGCCACAGCGAGTCCTCGACGAACCGGCACTCGACCCGGGTCCGACCGTCCTCGGTTTGATACAGCAGAAATTCGCCGGGAGTTGGTGCTTGGAGTTCGGTCATATCAGGGCCACATCCGCTTTCGTATCGCGTGGCTCACAGAGAACTTGGCCTGTTTGGCTTCTACGACGGCAATCGGAACGTTTGGGCGGCCAGGCCACTTGCACGATAGCTGGTGTGATGTACTTTGTACAAATATCCCGCTCAGTGAGCAGCAATTTATCCATCCCTACCCCAGGAAAACTTGATGCCAGCCACATTGGCACGCCATGGCACACGCGCTTCTTGCCCTTGGGCTACAAACCCTATACCCAAAGGCGGCAGCACGAACCCACTTGACCTGACCATGGTCTTGTGGGCTTAAAGCTTGTATTGCCTTTTATCACAGTTGGCTATCCACCCCCAACAGCCGGTCCAACTCGGCGTTCATGGCGGCCTCGATGCGGGCCCGGTAGGCGCTGAGCAAAAACCCCAGGCGGGCTTCCAGCACGAAGCGGTCGGCGGTGACCAGCAGGTGGCCGCTGGCACCGCTGTGCTTGAACCCGATGCGCTCACCACCGCCGGGTTCGGGGTGCCGGGTGCAACGCACACCCCAACGCTGTTCGCCATCGGCCACCCAGGCCTGGGCCACCGCCAGGGCCCGCTCCAGCCCCAGTTGGTGGGTGCGTTCGATCAGCAAAGGGTTCATGGTGTGGACGGCGTTGGGTTGGGGAGAGGCCATTGGCGCAAACGCTGCAACCTTTGGTCCGGGGGCAAACGGGCAAGGTCACCTGCTGCCGCCAAAAAGCGCGCAAAGTCTTGGCCGTTCTGGTGGTAGAGCGCTTCAAAACCCGGCACCAGCTCGCTGTAGTCACCCTGCAAAGCCAACAAAGCGTTGTTGAGTTGCGCCACCCACGCATCGTAACCCGCGTACCCGCCCCACCCTTGCTTCAAGGCCTGGTAACGCTGCCGAACCCCCTCTAGCACCCGCGTTTTGTGGTGCAAGCGCTGGGCGGGGTCGGCCCCTTGGTAGGCCACCCGCAGCTGCGCACGGGCATCGCCCAACAGGGCGCGAAAGGCCTGACGGCGCTGGTCAAACGCTGCGTAAGCGGCCTGGGTGTCGGGGTCGGCCTGCGCCAACCACAGGGCGCCCCCCAGCCGCTCCACCGCGGTGGCGAAGGACTCGTTGAACAGCGTGTCGCCAGGGACGTACACGGCTTGGTGGGCCAACTCGTGGAACACCAAGCGCGCCCATTCCCCTTCGGGGTAGGCCATGAACGTTGACAACAAAGGGTCGCCGCCCAACACGTTGCCCCAGCCCAAGGTGGAGTAGGCCACCACGGGGTAGACCGCCACGTCCCAGGTGGGCGGCAGGGACGCCGCGTGGGCGCGGGCATCGGCCTCGTTATAAAAACCCTGGTACCCCACGCACCCAGCCACTGGAAAACACCAGCGGTGCAG
>JBEBBB010000173.1:0-3090 GCA_041158605.1 Pseudomonadota bacterium | reverse complement strand
GAGCTCGCAAACCGTTTCGGCCAGCGAGGGCAACAGGCTCACAATGCGTTGTGGCGACCGATCGAAGGTGACCACCACACCTTTGTCGTCGGTGACTTGGAGTGCTGCTTGGGCAGGTCTTGCCCCGAAGGCCCCTGCCCCAACCCACAAACACCCAGCCGCCAACCACACCAGCCACCGGAACGGCATGGGTTTCATATCGGTCCTTTTAATACCAGGGGCAAACCGGCCGCCATCAGTGTGACGCGGTCACAAACGGCCGCCACCTGCTGGTTCAACCGACCCAGTGCGTCCACAAAGGCGCGAACCTCGCGGCCCATGGGCACCACACCCCATCCAATCTCATTGCTCACCAGCACCACCGGCCCACCCGCCTGGGCAATGGCGGTACACAAATCGGCCCCAGCCGCAGCCACCGCAGCGTCATCCAACGCGTCCAAAGGGTCGGCCGGCATGGTCAGGTTGGTCAGCCACAGTGTCAAACAGTCCACCACCACCAGGGTAGACGGGTGGCTGTGCGCGCGCAACGCAGCCGCCAAAGCACGGGGCTCCTCAACAGTCACCATGCCTGGCACACGCTCGGCCCGGTCCGCCTGGTGGCGGCGTATGCGCTCTTGCATCTCGGCATCCCAGGCTTGGGCGGTGGCCAACATCACCGCGTGGTGGTCGGGTGAGGCGTCCAACCACTGGCGCGCCAACCGCTCGGCATGGGCCGATTTGCCGCTGCGTTGCCCCCCCAACAAAAAGTGCCGGTATGCCCTATCAGCCATGTTTCACCATCCATGCCCGCACCAAGCTGTGCATCTGGGCCACACCATCGGTCAGCGCTGCTGGCCCCGGTTGCAAAATGTCGGCCGATTTGATTTCAAACAACTGGCCATTTTTGACAGCGGGTACATCCTGCCAACCGGGCCTGGCCGCCACCTTCTCGGGGCGAAACTTTTTGCCGCACCAAGACCCGATCACCATGTCAGGGGCCCGCCGCACCACCTCTGCGGAATCCGCGATGATGCGGTTTTTGCCCAGGGCTTGCACCGCCAGTTCGGGAAAGATATCGTCCCCACCGGCAATGCCCAGCAATTCCGACACCCAACGGATACCGCTGATGTGCGGTTCATCCCATTCCTCAAAATACACCCGGGGCCGGCGTTTGCCAGACGCCACCCAAGTGGCCACATCGGCACGAAACGCATCCAGTTGCCGCTGCATGGCACCGATGCGCGCCAAACCGTCCTCGGCGCAGCCCACCATGGCGGCCACTTGGTACAGCATCGAAAATATAGCCGACACACTGCGCTGGTTAAACACCGTGACCTGAACACCCGCCCGCACCAACTCGGCCGCGATGTCGGCTTGCAAGTCTGAGAACCCGAACACACAGTCGGGCTCAAGAGCAAGAATTTTGTCGATTTTGGCGCTTAAAAACGCACTGACCTTGGGCTTCTCTTCGCGGGCGCGGCGGGGCCGCACCGTGTAACCGCTGATGCCCACCACCCTCGCTTCTTGCCCCAGCAGGTACAACCACTCGGTGGTTTCCTCCGTCAGGCACACAATGCGCCGAGGGCCCAGGTCGGGTGTGGTTTTCATGACCGGCCCCTTGGTGTGAACAGGGCCGCAGTCGCCTGTGGTGATGACGGAAACCAGGCATGGAAATAACTGGCTTGCACCGACCCGTGCCGGTAAAGCGCCTCGCCCGTTTCAAAAGCGCTCAAAGCGTGGGAACGGGCGCTGTGGGTCACCGGTGACAGGGTGGTCTCTGCCACCGAGTAGTGGAAGGTGTGGCCCCGCAGGGCCAGCCCATCAAGCACCAGTTGTTGTGGCCCCAAGCCCGCCAAGCGTTTTTGCATCACGGTCCGCCCAGGCAACACACCCCAAGCCGGGTGGGTCACACCGTCTGTGGTTTGCAAATGCTCAAACAAGGCCATCATGCCGCCGCACTCGGCCCATACAGGCCGCTGGGCGGCCACATGCGCCCGCAACGCCTCTTGCACACCTGTGTTGGCAGCCAAGGCCTCCAGGTGCAACTCCGGGTAACCGCCTGGTAACCACAGCGCATCACACGCCGGCAGGGTGTGGCTGTCGAGCGGTGAAAAAAACACCACCTGTGCACCCAACTCGATCAATGTGTCCACATTGGCCTGGTAAATGAAACAAAACGCGCGGTCCCTGGCGATCGCCACCGTGCGCCCCTCCAGCAAACGGGGTACCAGTGGTGGGTCCACCGGTCGGTCAAAACGCACCGCCCACCGGGCCAAATCGTTCAAATCCATGCGTCCCAGGGGGGTGGCCGCCAAGGCATCGGCAGCCGCGTCCAAACGCTCCAACGCGTCCCCCAGCTCGGTAGCTACCGTCAAACCCAGGTGCCGCTCGGGCAGGCTCCACGCGGCGTCCCGCTTCAAGGTGCCCAGGCACGTGTCAGCGGGCTGTATGGCCGCCGCCAACATGGCCGCATGCCTGTCACTGGCCACCCGGTTGGCCAACACTCCCGCCCAAGGCAAGCCGGGTCGGTAGTGCTGCAAACCAAAGGCCAGGGCCCCAAACGTACCCGCCATCGACGACGCGTCGATCACGGCCAACACGGGCAAGCCCAAACGCATGGCCAGATCCGCTGCACTGGGTTCGCCATCAAACAAGCCCATCACCCCTTCCACCAGCACCAGGTCGGCGTTTTGGGCCGCCTCAAAAAGGCGCTGCTTGGCGTCGGTCTCCCCGGTCATCCAGAGATCGATCTGGTGCACGGGCGCGCCACTGGCCAGGGTGTGCCAGAACGGGTCGAGAAAATCGGGGCCGCACTTGAACACCCGCACCCGCCGACCGGCCCGGGTGTGCAAACGGGCCAATGCCGCGGTCAAGGTGGTTTTGCCTTGGCCAGAAGCAGGGGCGGCGATCAACAGGGCCGGACAGGTTGTGCTCATGGTTGCCAATCAAAACCCACAAACAAGGTTCGGCCAGGCAGGGCATAACCCAGCGCGGTCTGGTAGGTTTTATCACCCAGGTTGTCCACCCGCACGCGCATGTTCCATTGGCGGTTCAAAGCCTTGCTGGCGTGGATGTCCCATTTTCCATAACCGGGCATGCGGGTCACGGTGG
>JBEBBB010000172.1:0-2691 GCA_041158605.1 Pseudomonadota bacterium | reverse complement strand
ACCTGATGGCGTTTGTGAACGAGCTGGAAGTGGAGGGGGCCGGGGACGATGCCCAGGAAATCTGGGTGCTGGGCACCGAGTTGTTTCCCTACGAAGATACGGGGGTGTCTTTCAACACCCGTGAGGGCCGCGAACCGGTTTTGCCGCCAGTGCACTACCCCGAGTGGGACCACTTGATCCAGCTTGAGCGGCCGGCTTGGGTCACGGTGCAAGAGCGCCGCCCTAAGCTGGGTGATGCCGCCGTGATCGAGGGTATTTTGGTGGAGCACCGGCGTTTGATAGGCCGCATGAAATTCATTTTGGATGCCATGCAGCCACAAGGGGTGCAGCGCATGCGCAAGCTCGAAGATGGTGATGACATCGACTTGAATGCCGCCTTGACCTCGCTGATCGATAGCCGCATGGGGCGCCAACCCGACACGCGCATCATGATGCGCAGTGTGCGCAAGACGCGCGATATTTCGGTGTTGGTGCTGCTGGACCTTTCGCATTCCACCAACGACAAGGTGGCTGCCCAAGAACAAACTGTGCTGGACCTCACGCGTTCGGCGTGCGCCCTGTTGGCCGATGCCATCCACAAGGTGGGCGACCCATTTGCCATCCACGGTTTTTGCTCTGATGGCCGGCACGACGTCAACTACTGGCGGTTCAAGGATTTCAACCAACCCTACGACGATATGGCCAAAGCCCGGCTGGCGGGTATGCAGGGCCAACTGTCCACCCGCATGGGTGCGGCCATACGGCACGCGACAGCGGCCTTGGCGACACAGCGCAGCCACAAAAAGCTATTGTTGGTGGTGACCGACGGGGAGCCCGCCGATGTGGATGTGCGCGACCCACAGCACTTGCGGCAAGATGCCAAAAAGGCCGTGGAAGAGGCTGCTCGGCGGGGCGTGACCAGCTATTGCATGTCCTTGGACCCCCGAGCCGACCCCTATGTGCGCCGGATTTTTGGCGAGCGCCGTTACTTGGTGGTGGATAGGGTGGAGCGCCTGCCCGAAAAACTACCCGTTTTGTACGCAGGCCTGACCCGTTAAGGCCCCCGGCTTCAGTTGCGGGCGTGGGCGATGCGCAAGCCCGCCACCCCCTCCAGGGCTTGCAAGCGGCGCGACAACTCAAACAAAGACGTGGTGCTGGGTTGGCTGTGCCGGGCCACCATCACAAATTGCCAAGTGGCTTGGTGGTTGCTGCTTTCAATCCGCAGAGAGCCTTCGGCCATTTGGTAGCCCCAATCCCGCATGGCCGATTTGATGCGGGCGTCGGGTGGGTCCAGGTGGGGTTGGAAGGTCAAGGTCACACCCAAGGCGTGCAGCATGGGCAGTTTGGCCTCCACCTTGGCCCCCCACATCATCAACGAAGCGGACAACACGGCCAACAAAATGGCGGCTGCGTAAAACCCCACACCCACCAGCACCCCAATGGCGGATGTGGCCCATATGGATGCGGCGGTGGTCAAGCCGCTGATGTTGAGGCCGTCCCGCATGATGACCCCGGCACCCAAAAACCCAACGCCCGTGACGATGCCTTGCACCACCCGTGTGGGGTCTACAGGTGTTGCTGCGGCCAAACCCGCCTCACCCCACCAGAAGCCCGGGTAACCGGCAAACACTGTCAGGGCGGCCGACGCCATGCACACGATGCCGTAGGTGCGCATACCGGCGGCCCGGCTGTGGTACGACCGTTCATACCCCACCAACAGCCCCAGCAACAGGGCGCCCACCAGGTTGGCAAAAACCACCAAATTGACTTCCACAACAGCGGTGGACCAATAACCGTTCCAGATGGGGTTGAGCATGGGGGGCCTCCTTGGTCGTCCGTTAGGGGTGTTTGTGTGGCAACTTTAACAAGCTTCCGTATTTGGTGGCCAGGTGGCCCTCGGCGCGTTCAAGCATGAAGTACCGAAAAGCCTCTGCCGCTGGCGACAGCAGTTTGGACAAGGTGTGCACCACGTTCCAAGCCCTGATCACCGGGGTGCCTTCCACGTCCAGCGTGGCGATCAAACCATGCTCCAGCTCCAGCCCTATGGTGTGGAGGGACAAAAAGCTGATGCCCATGCCTGCCATGACCGCTTGTTTGATGGTTTCATTGCTGGACATTTCCATCACCACCCGGAGCTCCATGTGGGCGTGTTCCCAAAAATTTTCCATGGCGGCGCGGGTGCCCGACCCTTTTTCCCGGAGGATAAAACCGTAGGGCCGCAGCGACTCCACGGTGGGGTGCCCCACTTTCAACAAGGGGTGGTCGGTGGAGGCGACAAACACATGGGGGTGGGCGGCAAAGGGTTCGGCACGGGTGGCCAGTTCGGTAGGCGGGCGCCCCATGATGGCGATGTCCACCTCGTTGCCCTGGAGCATGCGCAGCAGCTGTTCGCGGTTGCCTACCGCCAAGCGGATGTCTATGCCCGCGTGCTCCAGCTTGAAGTCGGCCAACAACCGCGGCACAAAGTATTTGGCGGTGCTGACCATGCCTATGGTCAAGGTGCCCACTTCCAGCCTTTTGAGGCGCGCGGCGGCATCTTCAGCGTCTTTTACCGTGGCCAGCACCTTGCGGGCATACACCACCATGTACCCGCCAGCGGTGGTCAAGGCCACCTGCCGCCCTGTGCGCTCAAACAAGGGCAAGCCGACATGGTTTTCCAGCTCCTTGACCTGCATGGTGACAGCCGGTGGCGTGAGGTGCAGGACCTCCGCG
>JBEBBB010000171.1:0-11244 GCA_041158605.1 Pseudomonadota bacterium | reverse complement strand
CAGACCCCTCCCGAGTTGTTGTTGGTGCCGTTCCAAGAGGTGCGCCACTACGAGCCCGACGACTGTTTGCATTGCGAGACGGTGGCCGTCAGGGGCGCGGCTTTGGATTGGAAAATTCCGGTGCACCGCCACGAGGGCTTGTTCCAGTTCATGTACCTCGAGGCGGGCCATGTGTCGGGCTCGGTGGATGCCCGCCCACTGGAAGCGCAGGCCCCCTTGGCGTTGGTGTTGGCCCCCGGCACGGTCCATGGGTTTGAGTACACCCCAGACGCCGTGGGACACCAGGTGACCGTACCCAGCGCCACCTTGCACCGCCAGTTGGGTGGCAGCGGGTTTGTGGACGCCACCTTGGGCGCGTCGTTTGTGCTCAGCGGGGCCCAGCTGGGCGACCCGGTGGTGTGCGGGGCTTTGTTCGCCCAGTTGGCCGCCGAGTTCCGTGGCCAGAGCCCTGGGCGTGTGCACGCTTTGCTGGCCCAGGTGACGCTTTTGGCCATACACCTGCTGCGCCGGCGTGGTGAGGTGTTTGAGGCCCAGGCTTGGCCGGGTGCGCGCGACACGCTGGTGCAGCGTTACCTCGCGTTGGTGGATGCACATTTCCGGCAGCACCAGGCGCTGGCGTTTTACGCGGACGCCCTGCAGGTGACCCCAGACCACCTCAGCCGGGCGTGCCGCCACCACAACAAGCGCTCGGCGTTGCAGGTTTTGCACGACCGGCTCATGCTGGAAGCGCGGCGCCTGTTGGCCTACACACCCATGCCTGTGGCCGAGGTGGCCGGGGTGTTGGGGTTCAACGATCCGGCTTATTTCAGCAAGTTTTTTGCGCGTTCGCAGGGGGACACGCCCAGCCAGTACCGGGTGTTGGTGGCGGCGGGCGTGCGCGAGGCTGTGGCCCGCCCCGCCATGGGGTCAAGCTGAAGGGGCGTCGGCCAGGTCCAGGTGCGTGGCCAAAAAGTCCAGCACAGCCCGGTTGTACACGGCGGGGTTTTCCCGCGCAACGCCGTGCCCGGCTTGGGGAACGCGCAGGTGCTGGGCCTGCGGCATGGCCGCGCACACGTTGTCAAACACCGTGCTGTGCACCGGCGGGGTGTTGGCCCCTGCCATCAACAACACCGGCATGGGCAACGCCGCCAAGGCGGTGGGTTCCACCAGTGGAAACTCGTCGGTGGACATGGCCAACATTTTCATGGCCTGTATGTTCTGCAGCCGCCGGTGCATGGCCGCCGCGTCCAGTGTGGCGGTGGTAGCGCCGTTGATGCCCCCGGTCATGATGCGGGCCGCTTCTTCGTCTTCCCCACGCCGGAATGCCGCATTGGCGGGTTCGATGGTGGCGGTGCGAAACGCCGCGGCGGCGGCTTGGCCCGCCGCGCTGTGTTGGGCGTAACGCATCATGGGGGGTTCAACCAGCGCCAACGCGGGAAAACGCTCGGGCTGCTGAACCGCCAACACCAGCGCGATGAACGCACCGTAAGAGCTGCCGACCAGCACCACCCGGTCCCACCCCAGGTGGTCCAGCAGCAAGCGCAGGTCTTCTGCTTCTTGCACCGCCGAGTGGTCGGGCGATGGCATGCGGTTGGGGTTGGGGTGGTTGTAGCGGCGGCTGTACCGCAGGCACCGGAAATGTGGGATAAACGCGGTCCACTGTGGGTCCCAGGAGCGCCAGTCGCCCATGGCCCCGTGGATGAACACCAAAGTGGGGCCTTGGCCCTCCACATGGTAGGCCAATTGCACACCGTTGGGCAGGTGGGCGACTTGCAAGTCGTTGTCGTTGGTAGCGGTCATGTGGGGGTGATGCCCAGTTTTTTGACCAATTGGGCGGTCCGTGTTTTTTCGGCTTTAATGAACGCGACCAGCGAATCCCGTGTGCCGTACCGGGCGGGCGGGTACATCCCCATGCCCTCGAGTTTGGCCTTGATGGCGGGTTGCTGGCGGGTTTGGGCCCAGAACTGCGCGAGGGCCTCAATGGCCGGCGCGGGCATGCTGGCTTGGGCGAACAGAATGACCCAACCCAGGTACTCAAAATCGGGCAAAACCTCGTGCACCGAGGGGGTGTCGGGCAATGCCGACATGCGCTCTTTGGATGTCACAGCCAGAATTTTGAGTTTGCCTGCCTTGGCGTGCGGCAAGGCCACATTGGGGGCGGTGAACATCAGCTGGATTTGGCCAGCCAACAGGTCGTTGACCGCAGGGCCATCGCCTTTGTAAGGCACGTGCTGCAGGTCCACAGCGGCCCGGGCCGAAAACGATTCGGTGCACAACTGGCCAGAGGAACCGTTGCCACCCGACCCGTAGTTCAGGCTATTGGGTTTGCTTTTGGCCAACGCTACCAACTCTGCCAGGTTGTTGGCCGGCACCGAGGGGTGCACCGCCAACACAAACGCACCCGCGCCCAACATGGCCACCGGCACAAAATCTTTGTCGGCGTCGTACTCCAGTTTGGCAAACATGTGTGGTGCCACCACCATGGCCCCAGGCGCACCGGCCATCAAGGTGTGGCCATCGTTCGGGGCTTTGGCCGCCATCGACGCAGCAATGGTGCCTGTGGCCCCGGGTTTGTTGTCCACCACAAAGGGTTGGCCCATGGCCGGCGAGGCGGCGTCGCCAAACACCCGCGCCATGAAGTCCACCGGCCCGCCTGGGGCCGCCCCGACCACGATGCGCACCGGTTTGTTGGGGTAGTTTTGGGCTTGGGCCAAGGGCCAGGCCAAGCCACCAGCGGCAGAAGCGGCCAGCCACTGAAGGCTGCGCCGGCGTGTGGGGTGGTCGGTCATGGTTTGTCTCCGTTGTGGTTGTGAACACACGGATGCTAGGGCCCATTTCAATAAGCATCCAATAAAATAAATAGACATTCAATAAGCTATTCGAATCAAATGCAACCCACCTCGTCTGTGCTCTACAAGCGCTTGTTGGCCAAGGTCCGGGTGCGGCATTTGCAGGTGTTGGTGAAACTGGCCGAAATGCGGCACGTGCACCGCACCGCACAGGCGATGGGTCTGACGCAGCCTGCCGTGACCCTGTTGCTCGCCGATCTGGAGCGCCTGGTGGAAGCCCCTTTGTTTTTGCGCCACGCCAAAGGGGTGACGCCCACCCCCCTGGCCAACGACCTGCTGCCCTTGGTACGCCACATGTTGTCCCGGCTGGAGGAGGGCGCCGAGGTGGTCGCGTCTCGGTTGGCACGCGACGCCGGGGTGGTGCGGGCGGTGGCCACCGTGGCCGGTGCCAACGGCCTGTTGGCCGATTGCCTGCCCGCCCTGGCGCAGGCCTTGCCCCAGTTGCAAGTCCAGGTCAGCGAGGTGGACCCCACCGCCCTCTCGGCCACCTTGGCTGCGGGCGCAGCCGACGTGGTGTTTTGCCGCCAGGTGCCTGTCGTTCCGCAGGGCTGGGCGTTTGTGCCCTGTTTGAACGACCGTTTTGTGGTGGTTTGCGGCATCCACCACCCGTGGGCCCGGCGCAAGCGTTTGTCATTGACCGAGTTGCGCGAGGCCCGGTGGTTGCCCAACGCCATGGCCACCGCCGCCCGGGACCGGTTCGAGACCCTCCTCGCCCAGCAAGGCTGGGCACCCCAAACCTGCCAGGTCATCACGCGGATATCGGCCTTGACCTGGACCCTGCTGGACGCCGAGCCGCTCTTGTGTTTGGTGCCGTACAGCGTGGTGAGGCCCTGGGTCATGCGTGGCCAGTTGCGGGTGTTGCCG
Source organism: Pseudomonadota bacterium (assembly GCA_041158605.1). Lineage (GTDB taxonomy): Bacteria > Pseudomonadota > Gammaproteobacteria > Burkholderiales > Burkholderiaceae_C > JBEBBB01. The sequence continues at coordinate 7,552 of JBEBBB010000171.1, read as the reverse complement.
GTCGATCTGGACCTGCCATTCGACGCCATTGGAATGCTGCTGCCCGACACTGGGCCCAGCCCGGCTGTTCAGCGGCTGGTGGCTTTTGTCCAAACCTGGTCAGCGCAGCAGCAGCGCTGACCGGGTCAGCCCTTGAGCAGCTGGTCTGACAGGCTCTGCAACGCCGCTTGTGCCACCGCCGCCACCGCGTGCACCGCGCCCGCGTCTTGGGCTTGTGGTGAACCGATCAACACCAAACGGCTGCGGTAACGGGAGCCTGTGAGGGGCCTGACGGCCACCCCCAGTGGGTGGTCCAGCGCGCAAGACGCCGGCACGATGGCCACCCCCAAGCCACAGGCCACCATGGCGACCACCCCCGCGAACTGGCCGGCCTCGTGGCGGGTGTCCGGCCGGAACCCCGCTTCGGCACACAGGGCCGCGGTTTGGTCGAAATAGTCGCTTTGGTGGTAGCGCGAAAAACCCACAAACCGCTCATGTGCGGCGTCCCCCAGGTGCAAGAGTTCGCGCTGCTGGGCCAGCGTGTGCCCCACCGGCACCACCAGGCAGTAGGGGTCGTCGATGGCGAGCAGGGTTTCGGGGGGCAGGGTTTCAAGCCCTGGGCGCACAAAACCCAGGTCGATGTCGCCGTTGCGCAGGGCTTGCAGCTGCCGGCTCGATGGGCTGATTTCGCGGCTTTCCAACCGGACCTCTGGCGCCACCTGGGCGGTATCGGCCACCAAGCGGGGCAGCAGCGACAGTGTGGTGGAGGGCATCAAGCCCACACGCACCACCTGGTGCTGGTCGGTGTGCCGTTCGCGTGCGCGGGCCATGGCCTGCTGGCTGCGCGCCAAGATGGCGCGGGCATCTTCCAGAAACAGGGCGCCGGCGGGGGTCAGGGCGACACCGCGGGGCAAGCGGCGCAACAAAGGGGCGCCCACTTCTTCTTCCAGTTGCCGTATCTGTGCCGACAGGGGGGGCTGGGCGATGAAGAGTTTTTCGGCCGCGCGGCTGATGCTGCCGAGTTCGGCCACGGTGGCGAAATAGCGCAGGTGCCGCAACTCCATTTCTATACCTTTGAAGTATGTGTTTTCCATTTTATGGGTATTTGACGTATTGCTCCCACCGCTTGACACTGCGAACCTGTCCTTTTTGAAACCACCACAACATGCTGGCATTGCGCAAAACACAGGCGGCCCACGGGCTCCAACTCACCGATGTGGCCCCCCCCGCCGCCCCGGGCCCCGGGGAGGTTTTGTTGCGGGTCCGCGCCGTGGGCGTGTGCGGCACCGACCTGCACATCGCCGAGTGGACCCCCAGCTACCACTTCATGGTCCCCCATTTGCCTGTGACCGTGGGCCACGAGTTCAGCGGCGAGGTGTTGGCCTGTGGCCCGCAGGTACAAGGCCTGGTGGTGGGCCATTTGGTGACGGTGCGACCTTCGGTGGTGTGTGGCCGCTGTGGCGCCTGTGTGGCCGGCCAACCCGATGGGTGCACCACACGGCGGGGCATAGGGGTGACACGCGACGGTGCGTTCACCGAGCAGGTGGTGGTGCCGGCGCGCAACTGTGTGCCCGTGCCACCAGAGCTGCCCCCGGCGGTGGCGGCCTTGGCCGAACCCCTGAGCGTCAGTTGGGAGGCAGTGCGCACCAGTGGTGTGGGGCCAGGTGACCGGGTGCTGGTGCTGGGCCCGGGCAACATCGGGCAGGGCATCGCGCTGCTGGCCCGCGACGCCGGTGCCCGCCAGGTGGTGGTCGCGGGGCACCAGGACCGTTTGCGTTTGGCGGTGTTGTCCCGCATGGGTTTCACCGACCTGTTGGACCTGGCCGATGGGCCTTTGGAGGACCTGCTGGCGCCCTACCTGGCCGAGGGGCCTTTTGACGTGGTGATCGAAGCCACTGGCGCGGGTGCCGTGATCGCCCCAGCCTTGGCGGCGTTGAAGGTGCGCGGCGTGCTGGTGGTGGCGGGTATCCACGCCCAGCCGGTGCCCATAGACCTCACGGCCCTGGTGCGCCGGCACCAGCAGCTGCGCGGCTCTTACCGGGCCCCAGAGGCGGCTTGGCCCGAGGTGGTGGCCGCGCTGGTGCGCCACCAGGGGGCGTTGCAGCACATGGTGACCCACACACTGCCCTTGGCAAAGGCCCTGGACGGCATCGCCTTGGCCAAAAACAAGCAGGCCACCAAAGTGGTGGTGCTGCCATGAGCCCACCCACCACACCCCCGGCAGGCGCCTTTTTGGCGCTGTGGAACGGCCACGCCCCGGCCTTGGACAGCCGGGTTTACAACACCTGGCACACCTTTGAACACGTGCCCGAGCGTTTGTCGGTGCCTGGCATGTGCTGGGCCGAGCGGTACGCGGTGGACCCTGGGGTTCTGACCGAGCGGCCCTTTTTCACCTGGTACGGCATGGCCGACCTGGGGGTTTTGTCCCACCCCGCGTACCAAGACCTGCTGGACCACCCCACGCCCTGGTCGGCCCACGTGCGCCCGCACCTCACCGCATTCCACCGCAGGCCTTGCACCTGGTTGGGCCGGGTGGGGGTGGGGCGTGGTGCGTGTTTGTGCACCCTGGAATGGGCGGGCGTGGGTGAGGCCTGGCTCGCCGAGCTGCCGGGTGTTTTGGCTGGTGCGGTGGGCGGCGCCGGACTGGTGTCTGCCGATTGGGGTCGCTGGGACCCCGGCCCCGCACACCCCCTGGACCCCCCAGGTGCTGGTGCGGCGGGGGGCGTGGTGCTGCTCCTCACGCACACAGATCCCGTTGTGTTGGAGGCCACGGCAGCACAACTGTCTGCGCTCGCCCAACGGCAGGGGGCCCCCGTGCAACCCTCACCGGTGTACCGCCTGCAATCGGTGGTGCGCGCAGCGGACCTGCCTGGCCAGGGGCGCCCCGAACCCCTGACCGCGCTGTGGACGCAGGTGGTTAGTGGAGCTGTGTTGGCCTGAGTGAGCTACAGGGTGGGTAGGCGGTTAAGCTCAGAGGTTCGCCGCTGTTGCCGTTAACGTCACACACCCATGCGCCCTGAACCCCCGGCCCTCCAACCTGGCCTGATCGCCCTCCACGGCAACCGCGCCGAGGACCTGGCCGAGGCGGTGATCACCTGGCTGGGCTCTCATCCCCTGGGCCCTCTTGAAGAAGAGGTGGTGCTGGTCCAGAGCAATGGCATGGGCGAGTGGTTCAAAATGGAAATGGCCCGCCACTTGGGGGTGTGCGCGGCCACCCGTGTGGAGTTGCCGGCCCGGTTTTTGTGGTGAACCTACCGGCAGGTTTTGGGGGGGGCTGCGGTGCCCTCTTCGTCACCGTTGGATGTGTTGCCGATGGTGTGGCGCCTGATGCGTGTGTTGCCCGCTTGTGTCAGCGAACCCGATCCTGGCGGGGTGTTTGACGGTATCCGCCGTTATTTGGATACAGCGACTGCCCATGCTGACGATGCCGACCGCCGTTTCCAGCTCGCCCTGCAGCTGGCCGATCTGTATGACCAGTACCAGAACCACCGCACCGACTGGTTGCTCGATTGGGCGGCAGGGCGTGATGTGTTGAACCGGGTGAACGGTGTCCCCGTTGACCTGCCGACGGACCAGCGTTGGCAAGCCGCCCTGTGGCGCTTGCTGCTGGCCGATCTGGATCCCGATCAACGGGCGGTGATTCGACCCGTTTTGCACCAGCAGGTGGTTGACCGGTTGGAGGCTGGGGCCGGTGTGGGGCGTGTGGCGCGCCGGGTGGTGGTGTTTGGGATGGGGCACTTGCCGTCTACCACTTTGACTGCGCTGGCGGCGCTGGCGCACCACAGCCAGGTGCTGTTGGCGGTGCCCAACCCTTGTCGTTACGACTGGGGCGACATCATGGATGGCCGCGAACTGTTGAACAGCTTGCGGCGGCGCCAGCCCGCCAAGGCGGGACGGGTATTGGCGCAGGTTGACCTGCAGGACATGCACCAACACGCCCACCCTTTGTTGGCGGCGTGGGGTCGGCAAGGGCGGGACTTCATCCGGCAACTGGATGCTTTTGATGACGCGCAAGCCACCCGGGCCCGGTTTCCACAGGCGCGAATCGATTATTTCGACACCCAAGAGGAGGGTCCGGGTACCCCGTTGCTGTGGCGCTTGCAAAGGCGCATCCGAGACCTGGTGCCGGTGTCGCCGGGTGCGCCCGTCGAGGTGGCATGTACCGACGACGTGTCCCTCGCTTTTCATGTCGCCCACAGCCCTGTGCGCGAGCTGGAGGTGCTGCACGACAGGCTGCTTGACCTGTTGGCGAAAAATACCCCTGGTCAACCGCCATTGCAGCCCCGGGATGTGGTGGTGATGGTGCCGGACATCGGTGCCATGGCCCCTGCCATTCGAGCGGTGTTTGGGCAATTCCCTCGCAACGACCCCCGCTACATACCCTTTGACATCGCCGATCTGGGGGCCAGAGAAAGCAGCCCTATCGTTGCTGCGCTGGACACCTTGTTGCGACTGCCCACCGAGCGCTTGGGTCTGAGCCAGTTGCAAGACTTGCTGGAAGTGCCCGCGGTCGCACAGCGGTTTGGTATCGATCCCACCCAAAGGCCCTTGTTGGTGCGCTGGATGACCGCTTCAGGCATCCGTTGGGGGCTGGATGCGGCCCACAGGGCGGGTTTGGGGCTGGGCGTTTGTGGTGAGCAAAACACAGCCCTGTTTGGATTGCAGCGTTTGTTGATGGGGTATGCGTCAGGGCCTGTGCCGGCCCCTGAAACGGCCCACCCAACGGGTGCTTGGGCTGCAGTGGAGCCGGTTCCCGATGTGGGTGGACTGGACGCCGTGGTTTTGGGGGGACTCTCAGAGGCACTACAGGGGTTGGCTGCGTGGTTGGCGGCTGCGCGGGAGGAGGCCACACCCCAGGTGTGGGTCGAGCGGGCACAGGGTCTGTTGGGTGGTTTTTTCCAGGCGACCGATGAAACCGATACCCAGGTGCTCTCGGCTTTGACCGCCGCGCTGACCCAGTGGGTGGACGCCACCGAAACCGCTGGGTGCACCGACACCCTGCCCCTGTCCGTGTTTCGCCGAGCTTGGATGGGGGCGGTTGAAGCACCCCGCCTGGAGCGCCGATTCCGCGCCGGTGGAGTGACCTTTTGCACGCTGATGCCCATGCGTGCCATCCCTTTTGAGGTGGTTTGTTTGGTGGGTATGAATGGCGCAGATTACCCGCGGCAGAGCCCACAGAACGGGTGGGACCTGATGGCCCGTCCGGGCTTGGCCCGGCCAGGAGACCGGTCCCGCCAACAAGACGACCGCCAGCTGATGTTGGAGGCCTTGTTGTCGGCCCGGCGTTGTTTGCACATCAGTTGGGCGGGTTACAGCGTGCGCGACAACAGCGTGCAGCCCCCATCGGTGCTGGTGGCCCAGTTGCGCGACCATGTGGCTGCGGTTTGGGGGCCAGGGGCGGTGGATGCCTGCACCACAGAACACCCGTTGCAACCTTTCAGTCGCCGTTATTTCGAGGCCAACAGCAAGCTGTCCACGCAAACCCGCGAGTGGTGGCCTTTGCACAACCCCTCCACCCCTTCCAGTCCCCACACCCAAGAGGGGCGCTGGAGCCTGGAGCCTTTGGACCCTGCCATTCCAGTCGATTGGCGTCGGCTGATGGGCTTTTTGAAGAACCCTGTGCGGGCGTTTTTCAGGGAGCGCCTGGGTGTGTATTTTGACGACTGGCGGGAGGATGTGCCCGATACCGAGTTGTTCGAACTCGACCCCCTGACCCACCACCGTTGGGTTCAGAACCTGTTGGAGCACTGGCCCCGGCCCCAACAAGCCGCGGATATACAACGCCTGTTGGCCACCGATGTCCGGCGGCTCCAGCGGGCGGGACTGTTTCCCCTTGGGGCGTGGGGTGAGCAAGTGCGCCAGGTCTTGGTGACCGGGTTGAAGGGCATGGCTGAGGCCTGGCAGGATTTGGGGCGCCAATGGCCAGACACCGGTGCACCTGGGCCTTCCCGGTTTGAACACCATGGCATCCAGTTGCAAGGCGGCTTGGGGTTGGTGTGTCGCAACGGGCCCCAGCAGGCTTGGTTGGCCTTGGCGGCACACCGCGTGTTGGACTCGGATGGGCGCTTGCGGCCCGAGCAACTCTTGGAGCCATGGTTCCGGGCGGTGGTGGCGGCTGTGGGTTGGGGGGAGGTCGACGGGGAGGGGTTTCAAGGTGTGTGGGTGGCCCGTGATGCGGTGGTGCGGGTGCCCCCGTTGGCGCGGGAGGAGGCCAGTGGCTGGCTGTGCGCCGCATTGGACGCCTGGCGCGGGGGCATGTGTTCGCCTCTGCCACTGCCATTTAAAACCGCATGGGCCTGTGCCAGCGGTAAAAATTCCGAAACCCAGCGCGAGACCTACGAGGGGTCGGCGGTGGGGCGCCCTGAAGCGGCCGATATGTACCTGGCCAGGTGTTACCCGGACTTTGTGGGCTTGTTGGCCGACAAGACGCCTGAAGGCGGGGTGTTGTTTGAAGACCTGGCACAACGGTTGTACAGCCCAGTGTTGGCATGGGCGCAGAGCCAGCTTCAGGTAGAGATGTACCCCCAACCATGACCGACCGCCTTTTTCCCCCACCCACCCCACTGGACCCCACCCATTTCCCTTTGTGGGGGTCGCGTTTGATCGAGGCCAGTGCGGGTACCGGCAAGACCTGGACCATCGCCGCTTTGTACGTGCGTCTGGTGTTAGAAGGTGTAGGCCCGGTTGCGGGCGTGGGCCGCCCGCTGGCACCGCCGGATATTTTGGTGATGACCTTCACCCGGGCAGCTACCCGTGAGTTATCAGACCGCATACGGGCCCGTTTGGTTCAGGCCGCCGATCACCTGCGCGACCCCAGCCCCGCAACCGACGTTGACCCCTTTTTGCGCCAGTTGCCTGACCACTTGCCCCCTGGCATGACGGCCAGCCAAGCCGCTTGGCGTTTGGCCTCTGCGGCAGAGAACATGGACGGGGCGGCCATACACACCATAGATGCATGGTGCCAACGGGTGTTGCGGGAACAGGCCTTTGACAGCGGTGTGTTGTGGGAAGAGACCTTGCTGTCCGATGAGAGCACCTTGCGTGCCGAAGCGGTGCAAGACGAGTGGCGCCAGATGTGCTACCCCCTGGGCCCAGAAGACCTGGCCCAGGTCCAGAAAGTCTGGCCCGATTGGGGCGCATTCGAGCGAGACATGAACCGCCTGTGGCCCCTGGATCCCCCACCCCAGCCAGGTGAGTTGCTCGCTTTGATGGCCTCGGTGCACACCGAGCGAGAGAGCGCTCTGTCCGCACTCAAAGCCCAGTGGGCGGTGTGGGTTGAAGGCATGTGGGTGTTTCACCAAGCCCAGCTCCCGGCTGCCGAGCACGGTTGGAACGGTAAACGGTTTCCCAACAGCCGCAGCACGCAATGGTTGGAAACCTTGCGGGCCTGGTGTTTGGACCCCGTTGCCGAAACCGAGCCGGCCCTGGGCGCCGGGTGGGACCGGATGCAACCGCCGGGGCTGTTGGAAAGCCGCAAGGACGGTGTGTTGCCCGATCTTCCTGAGGGGTTTCGGCAACTGGGGGCACTGCGCTCGGCGGTGGTGGCGTTGCCATCTGTTGCGGCCCGCGCCAG
>JBEBBB010000170.1:0-3838 GCA_041158605.1 Pseudomonadota bacterium | reverse complement strand
TGCTCAGTGGCGCGACCCAGGGGCCGGTGGGCCAGGCCCTGCTGGCCGGGGACGAACGCCGGGCCGCCGACGTGGCCTTGCAGGCCGCCAGCGTGTTCACCCACCGCTTTTACCTGGAGCTGCAACGCGCCGGGCACCCGGACGACGAGCGCCTGGTGCAGGCCACCGTGCCCTTGGCCGCCCGCCTGGGCCTGCCGGTGGTGGCCACCCACCCGGCGCAGTTTCTGGCCCCCGACGACTACGAGGCCCATGAGGCCCGGGTGTGCATTGCCGAAGGCGAAATCCTGGCCAACACCCGACGGGTGCGCCGCTTCACCCGCGAGCAGTACCTGAAGAACAGCGCCCAGATGGAGGCCCTGTTTGCCGACGTGCCCAGTGCCATCACCAACACGGTGGAAATTGCCCGCCGCTGCAACCTGACGCTGGTGCTGGGCAAACCGCAGCTGCCCAATTTCCCCATCCCGCCGGTGGATGGGGTGGTGATGTCGGTGGAGGAGTACTTCCGCCATGTGTCGCACGAGGGGCTGAAGGGCCGCCTCATCCACCTGTTTCCCAACGAAGCCGAGCGCGAGAAGGAGCGCCCACGCTACGTGGAGCGGCTGGAGTTCGAGCTGAACACCATCTTGAAGATGGGGTTCCCGGGCTACTTCCTCATCGTGTCGGACTTCATCAAGTGGGCCAAGGAAAACGGCTGCCCCGTGGGGCCGGGCCGGGGCTCCGGGGCGGGCTCGCTGGTGGCGTATGCGCTGCTCATCACCGACCTGGACCCGCTCAAGTACAACCTGCTGTTCGAACGTTTCCTGAACCCGGAGCGGGTGTCCATGCCCGACTTCGACATCGACTTTTGCCAAACCAACCGCGACCGGGTCATTGAATACGTCAAAGACAAGTACGGCAAGGACGCGGTCAGCCAGATCGCCACCTTTGGGACCATGGCCGCGCGGGCGGCTATCCGCGATGTGGGCCGTGTGCTCGACTTCGCCTACGGTTTTTGCGACGGCATTTCCAAACTCATCCCCAACAAACCGGGCATGAGTGTGACCCTGCAGTACCCACCCAACCCGCCCAAAGACGGCGACAAAAACAACTACGCCATCGCCATGGAGCCCATCCTGGCCGAGCGTTTGCAAAAAGAAGAAGAGGTCAAACAACTCATCGAGCTGGCGCAGAAACTGGAGGGCATGACCCGCAACATCGGGATGCACGCTGGTGGGGTGTTGATCGCCCCGGGAAAACTCACCGATTTTTGCCCGCTCTACCAGCAACCTGGCAGTGGGTCAGCGGTCAGCCAGTACGACAAAGACGACGTTGAGGCGGTGGGCTTGGTCAAGTTTGACTTTTTGGGCCTGGCCACCCTGACCATCCTGGAGCTGGGCCGCCAGTTCATTGTGAAGCGCCACCCGGGCCAAGCCGGGTTTGCTTTCGAAAACATCCCGCTCGACGACAAGCCCACCTACAAACTGTTCCAAGACGGCAAAACCGAAGCCGTGTTCCAGTTTGAAAGCCGGGGCATGCAAGGCATGTTGCGCGATGCCAAACCCACGCGCCTCGAAGACCTGATCGCCCTCAACGCCCTGTACCGCCCAGGGCCCATGGACCTGATCCCCAGCTTTGTGGCGCGCAAACATGGCCGGGAACCGGTGGAATACCCCCACCCGGCGGTGGCCGACATGCTGAGCGAAACCTACGGCATCATGGTCTACCAAGAGCAGGTGATGCAAACGGCCCAGATCCTGGGCGGTTATTCGCTGGGTGGCGCCGACCTGTTGCGCCGGGCCATGGGCAAGAAGAAGGCCGAGGAAATGGCCGAGCACCGCGAGAAGTTCCGCGCCGGTGCCCTGGCCACCCATGGCATCAGCCAGGAGAAGGCCGACGAGGTCTTCGACCTGATGGAAAAATTCGCGGGTTACGGCTTCAACAAGTCCCACGCCGCGGCCTATTCCCTGTTGGCGTACCACACCGCGTGGCTCAAGGTGCACTACACCGCCGAGTTCTTCTGCGCCAACATGACCATCGAGATGGATGACACCGACAAGCTCAAGGTGTTGTTCGAAGATGCGCTCAAGTTTGGCATCCGGTTCGACCCACCCGATGTCAACCGGGGCACATACCGGTTCGAACCCGTGAGCGACACCGTGATCCGCTACGGCCTGGGCGCTGTCAAAGGCACGGGCGAGCAGGCCATCGAGGCCATTGTGGCAGCCCGTGAGGGCCGGGGTGCAGGGCCCAACGCCGATGTGGTGGGTCCGTTCAAAAGCCTGTTCGATTTTTGCGCCCGGGTCGACCGCACGCGCATGAACAAACGCACCGTTGAAGCCTTGATCAAGGCCGGTGCCTTTGACAGCCTGAACCTGAACCGGGCCGCCTTGCTGGCCTCGGTGGAGCGGGCGTTTGATTACGCCAACGCCCAGCAGGCCAACGCCAACCAAGGGGGGTTGTTCGACATGCTGGGTGACGACGGCCACGGCGCCAGCACCCAAGAACCCGACCTGGTGGACGCCACCCCATGGGGTGTCAAAGAACGGCTCACACTGGAAAAAACCGCCATTGGGTTCTACCTCTCGGGGCACCTGTTTGACGAGGTCGAACGGGAGGTCCGCCGTTTTGCCCGGACCCCCGTGGGCGACGTCACCGAAAGCCGCGACCCGCAGCTGCTGGCGGGCATCTTGACCGACCTGCGCATCATCAACGGGCAGCGTGGCAAGGTGGCCATTTTCAAAATCGATGACAAATCGGGCGCCCAGGAGGCCACCGCCGACGAGGCCCTCATCAACGCCCACAAAAACCTGCTCAAAGACGACGAACTGGTCATCGCCCAGGTGATGGTGCAACCCGACCGCTTCTCGGGGGGCTTGCGCCTCAAGGTCCAACAGCTGTGGGACCTGGGCGCTGCCCGCTGCCGTTTTGGCAAGTACCTGCGGGTGGCGGTGAATGGGCAGGTGCCCGATGTGGCCGGCCTGGTCCGCGAGTTCCCCCCGCAGCGCGAGCAGACCGAGCAGGGTGAATTGGTGCGCGGCTTGTCGGTGCGCCTGCAGGTGCTGCGCGAGACCGCGCGTTGCGACATCCAGCTGGACGAGCGCTCGATGTTTTTCCCGTCAGAAGCGGCGCTGGCCCGCTGGATGGCCCAGGCTCACGACCGCCAGGCCGAAATCGTGTTCGACTGACCGCTTTGGGGCCCAGGTCGCTGCCCAGGACCCCAGGGTCAGTCCAGCGGCCGGAACCCCAAGATGATGACCCCGGGCACCCGGCCGTCTTCGTCTTTGGGCAGGGTGTTGGTGCGGTCAATGGCCCGCAACACCGCGTCATCCCAGGCCGCATGCCCACTCGACTTCAACAGCTTGCGCCCCACGATGCTGCCATCGGGCAAGGTGCGCACCTCCACCTCGGCGCGGGGGTTGCCCGGTACCGTGTCCGGGAACACGATGTTGGGCTTGATGCGCCCCACCAGTTTGCCTGCGTAGGTGGCGGAGGGCCCTGATGACTTTTGTGCGTTGCCCGTGGCGTTGCTGGCGCCACTGGCACCCGCTTGGCCCATCATGCGCTCCAGGTTTTTGCGCCGCTCGGCTTCGAGCTGGGCCTGTTGGCGGGCGTTCTCTTGTTTGGCTTGTTTGTCGCGCGCGGCCTGTTCTTGAGCCTTTTTCTGTTGGGCCTGCTCCTGCTCTTTGGCCTTGGCCAACGCCGCTTCGCGTTTTTGCCGTTCGGCCTCTTTGAGCGCGGCGGCTTTGTCCGCAGCCTTGCGCTTGGCCTCTTCTTCGGCCTTTTGCTGCTGCAGTTTCAGCTGTTCCCGCTTTTTCTGCAAAGCGATTTGGGCCTCGGTGGGGCCCGGTGGCGGGGGAGG
>JBEBBB010000169.1:0-5569 GCA_041158605.1 Pseudomonadota bacterium | reverse complement strand
GGCGCGTTGGCCACGGGGCAACACAACCACCAGCTCAATGGGCTGGCCCCAGGGGCCAGTTTTTTGCCACACGACATCTTCAGCTCGTGGGGCAAACTCAACCGCCTGGGGCCCTACGACCTGGTGGTGGCAGACCCACCCAGCTACCAAAAAGGCAGCTTTGTGGCCACCAAAGACTACGCCCGCTTGGTGCGCCGCCTGCCCGACCTGCTGGCCCCTGGGGGCCACGCCCTCTTGTGCCTGAACGCACCCGAACTGGGGGTGGGCTTTTTGACCGACCTGGTGCGGGAGCACGCCCCAGAACTGGTCTTCAAAGGCCGTCTGGCCAACCCACCCGCGTTTGAAGACGTGGACACGGAGCGGGCGCTCAAGGTGTTGGTGTATGCGCTCCCGACAGCTGGTCCAAACGCGGCTTGAGATAAAACGCCATGAACAAGCCCACCACCACACCGGCGGGGAAAGAGCGGCTGAACGCGAGCCACCAGTAACCCGCAAAGCCCTGCTCCCAAGGTGCGTTGATGGCCGTGGCGGCCAGCGCCAACACACTCTCAATCGCACACGCGGTCAACAACGACACCACCACCTTGCGCACCACGGGGGGCCATTGGGGGCAAAGGGCTGCCACCCCCACCTCCAACCGGGACAGGCCCCACAACACCACGGGAAGCATGAGCACACTGCTCACAAACCCCCGCAGCCATGTGCTGGCAAACACCTCACTTAGGCCCACGTTGGCCCACGCCATCACCCCACTGAGCAGGGCGGCCACGGTGGGCAGGATCAACAATGGGGCACAACGGGCTTTGAGCGAAGGTCGGTTGGGTTGAGACATGGGTGACAATTGATTGACAATGTCAACATTATGCCTTGAACGCATGCTCCCTCAGCCACCAGGGCTACCAGGGCGACCAGCCCACCCAGGGCGGCAGGATCAAACCGCCAATGGGGCTTCGAACTGCGCCAGCAAACGCCCCCGGCCCGACAGCACATGTTGCTCGGCAGCGGTGCGGGCCTGCGCGGGCTGGTTGGCCACTATCGCGTCGAAGATGGCCCGGTGCTCCACGTTGGACCGGCGCATGTTCCCCGGCACATTGAAGTACTTGCGCCGAACCAGGTGCAGCTCTTTGACGTAATCGTCGTAGGCCTGCTGGGCGCGGCGGTTGTTGGACAGTTTCAGCAACAAGGCGTGGAAATCGAGGTTGAGCTCGTAGTAGCGGGTGCCTTCATCGGCCTCGCAAGCTGCGTCCATGGCCGCCAACAGGGCCGCCATGGCCTGTTTGTGTTCCTCGGTCATGTGGTCGCAAGCGCGCTCGGCGGCGTACCCAAACACCATGGCCCGCATCTCGTACACCTCGATCATCTCGCGCAGCGAGAGCTGCCGCACGAACACCCCCTTGTTGGGCACGGCGGTGACCAACCCCAGGCCTGCCAGCACCTTCATGGCCTCGCGGATCGGGCCACGGCTGATGCCCATGCGGGTGGCCAGGGCGGCCTCGTTGAGGCGCTCACCCGGTTGCACGGTGCCTGAGTAGATCAACTGCTTGAGCTCGCTGACAACAGCGTGGGCCAGGCCGGCGCCGCAGGTTCGGGTGGGGGTGGTGGACATGGACCTATCGTACCCGCTGGACCGGGGGATGGCAGCACCCTCAGCCGTGGATTGTTCGCCGTCAACCACAAAGTGTTGACACTTTAAATAAATGTGGCAACAATGATCAACAAAGAGACCTGCCATGCCACACCAACCTGCCTCCACCGCCCTGCAACGCTTCCGCGTGATCGACCTGACCCAGGTCCGCGCGGGCCCCACCGCCTGCCGCCAACTGGCCGACTGGGGGGCCGATGTCATCCAGGTCCAAATGCCCGAGCACATGCGGGGCGATGACACCCTGGGTGGCCAGGAGGGTTCGGACTACCAGTACACCCACCGCAACAAGCGGTCCATCACCCTGAACCTGAAAGAGGACCAGGGGATTGCCGCATTAAAAAAGCTGATCGCCTCCGCCGATGTGGTGGTCGAGAACTTCCGGCCCGACGTGAAATTCCGCTTGGGCATCGATTACGAGAGCCTGGCCGCCCACCAGCCGGGCCTGGTGTACGCCAGCATCTCGGGGTTTGGCCAGACCGGCCCCTACGCCCAGCGGCCCGGGTTTGACCAGATCGCCCAGGGCATGTGCGGGTTGATGTCGGTCACGGGCATGCCCGGCGACGGCCCCATGCGCGTCGGCATACCGATCGCCGACCTGTGTGCCGGCATTTTTGCGGCCCAAGGCATTTTGATCGCCTTGTTGGAGCGCGAGCGCTCGGGCAAGGGCCAATGGGTCCACACGTCGCTGCTGGAATCCATGGTCTACATGATGGATTTCCAGACCTCGCGCCTGCTGATCGATGGCGAGGTGCCCACGCAGGCGGGGAACTACCACCCCACCAGCATCCCGACTGGGGTCTACAAGGCGCGCGACGGTTACATGAACATCGCGGTGTTCGGCTCCAAAATCTGGGAGCGCTTCTGCCACATTTTGGGCGCGCCGGAATGGATCACCGACCCGCGCTACCACGACAAACCCTCGCGCTCGGTCAACCGCGACACCCTGAACGCTGCCATCAACGAGCGGTTGGCCCTGCAAGACCGCAGCCACTGGGTGGCCCAGTTCAACGACGGCGGGGTGGCCTGTGGCCTGATCAACGACATGCGGGGGGTGTTTGAAGAACCACAAGTGCAACACCTGGGCATGGTCAAAGAGGTGGTCTCTGCATGGCAAGGGCCACAACGTTTGGTGGGCCAGCCGGTGCAACTGGAACGGACCCCCAGCACCATCGCGCGGGCGGCGCCCCGCCGGGGCGAACACACGGAAGAGGTTTTGCAAGAGCTGGGTTACGACAGCGCCTACTTGGCGGACATGAAATCAATAGGGGTATTTTGATGGGTGACATCCACTACACGCCGATCACCGACCGGGTCCAGACCTGGCTGGACGGCAGCACGCTGCACATCCGATTCAACAACCCGGCTCGGCACAACGCCCTGTCGGTGGACATGTGGGAGGCGGTGCCCCCTCTGCTGGCCCAGGCCGAGACCGATGACCGGGTGCGGCTGGTGGTGTTTTCGGGGGCGGGCGAGAAGGCGTTCGTTTCTGGGGCCGATATCTCGCAATTCGAGGACATGCGGGCCGCGCGTGAAGCGGTGACCCGTTACGAGGCCATGGCCGAAGCGGCCTTGATGGGCATTTACAACTTCGCCAAACCCACCCTGGCTTGCATACGCGGCTACTGCATCGGTGGTGGGGTGAACGTGGCCATCAGCTGCGACATCCGCATCGCGGCCAGCGACGCCGTGTTCGCCATACCCGCGGCACGGTTGGGCCTGGGCTACCGCTACTCGGCCATGAAAAACCTGGTCGACCTGATAGGGCCCGGTGCCGCCAAAGACCTGTTTTTCACCGCGCGCCGGATCGACGCCACCGAGGCCCACCGGCTGGGTCTGGTCAGCCGCGTGAGCACCCCCGACGCCCTGGAGGCCTTGCTGGCCGAGTACAGCCACAGCATCGGCGAAAACGCCCCCATCACCATCGGGGCCGCCAAGGCCATCGCCCGCGAGATCCTCAAACCCTCGCCCACACAAGACCTGGATCTGTGCACCCGCCTGATACGGGGGTGCTTCGACAGCGCCGACTACGCCGAAGGCCGCACCGCCTTCATGGAAAAACGCAAACCGGTCTTCAAGGGCCGTTGAAGCCCAGGCCCACAGGACACCCCATGAGCACCATGCGCAGTTACTGGATGCAAATGACCGACACCGACACGGTGATCGAGTGCCGGAACACCCCCATCCCCCAACCCGGGCCCCAGCAGCTGCTGGTGCGCCTGCGAGCAGCGGGTTTGAACCGTGGCGAGTTTGTGCTGGGCCACGGCTTGCACGGCCAACCCGGCAGCTGGAAAGCCATCGGCGGCGAAGGCGCCGGCGAGGTGGTGGCGGTGGGCGACGGGGTGCAGGGCTTCCGGGTGGGCGACGCGGTGATGGGGCGTTGCAGCGGGGCGTTCTCTGAGTACGTGCTGCTGGACGTGGCCGAAGCCATGCACAAACCCAGCCACCTGGACTGGGACGCGGCAGCGGCCATCCCGCTGACCTATCTGGTCGCGTTTGACATGCTGGTGCTGCAAGGCCGTTTGCAGCCCGGTGAGTGGCTGCTGGTCAATGGCGTTTCGTCTGGTGTGGGAGTGGCCTCGCTGCAGTTGGGCAAGGCACTGGGGGCCCAGGTGATCGGCACGTCGGGCTCGGCCGACAAGCTGGCGCGCTTGCAAGCCTTGGGGTTGGACCTGGCCTTGCACACCCGCGCTGCCGACTTCGCACCCCAGGTCATGGCCGCCACCCAGGGCCACGGCGCCGACCTGGTGGTCAACGCGGTGGGTGGGTCGGTGTTCGCAGAGAACCTCCGCGCCATGGCGTTTCAGGGCCGCTTGGCCACCGTGGGTTACGTCGACGGGCAACTCCACGCCGACCTGGACCTTGAAGCCCTGCACGCCAAACGCCTGACCCTTTTTGGCGTGTCCAACAAACTGCGCAGCAAGGCCCAAAAGGCCGCCGCCGTGCCGCGTTTTGTCAGCGAGGTGTTGCCCCACTTCGCGTCGGGCCGCATCCGCTCGCTCGTCGACCAGGTGGTGCCTTTTGAAGACCTGGTGGCGGCCAAGGCCCACATGGAGTCGGCGGGCCATGTGGGCAAGATCGTGCTGCGCCTGCCCACCCCTTGATCAACCCCCCAAAACAACCGGAGACAACTTTGAAAACCATCCATCGCTTGTTCGCTTTGGGCTTGAGCGCCCTGGCGACTGTTGCAGCGGCACAATCCAGCACCTACCCCAACAAACCGATCAAGTTGGTGGTCGGCTTTGCACCGGGTGGGGCTGCCGATTACGTGGCCCGTGCCATGAGCGACGCCTTGGGCAAAGCCCTGGGGCAGTCGGTCGTGGTGGAAAACAAACCCGGCAACGGCTCCAGCATAGCGGCCGATCTGGTGGCCAAGGCCCCGGCCGATGGGTACACCATCCTGATTGCCAGCCCCAGCAGCATTTCAGTGAACCCCGCGCTCAACCCCAAGTTGACCTACACCCCGAAAGACCTCAAACCCATCACCAAGGTCACGACCTCGCCCTTGGTTCTGGCGGTGAACCCCAACACCGGTATACGGACCGTGGCCGAGTTGGTGGCTGCGGCCAAAAAGGACCCTGAAAAACTCAATTACTCCACCTCGGGCAATGGCTCGGCACCCCACCTGGGTGCGGCCCTCTTCAGCCAGCTCACGGGCGCCCAAATGACCCACGTGCCCTACCGGGGTGGGGCTTTGGCCATACAGTCGGTGATGGCGGGTGACACCCAGGTCACGTTTGGCACCTCGCCCTCGGTGCTGCCCCAGGTAAACACCGGGCGCCTGCGGGCCTTGGCGGTCAGCACCCGTGAGCGTTCCCCCTTGGTGCCCGACCTACCGGGCATGCGCGAGGCTGGTTTACCGGCCTACAACCTGGAATTTTGGTACGGCTTGTTCGTGCCGGCCACCACACCAGCGGATCTCGTCAA
>JBEBBB010000168.1:0-7286 GCA_041158605.1 Pseudomonadota bacterium | reverse complement strand
TCCAGGGGCAAGCGTTTTTCCAACAACAGCCTGATCACCCCCAAAGCATGCCGGCGCAAAGCATAGGGGTCTTTGTCACCCGTGGGCAGGTTGCCTATGCCAAACATGCCCACGAGGGTTTCGAGTTTGTCGGCCAAGGCCAACACGGTACCCGTGTGGTTGCGGGGCAATTCATCACCGGCAAAACGGGGCTTGTAATGGTCTTCTATGGCGATAGCCACCCCATCGCGCAGGCCTTCATGGCGTGCGTAATACCCACCCATGATGCCTTGCAGCTCGGGGAACTCCCCCACCATGTCGGTCAACAGGTCGGTTTTGGCCAACAGGGCCGCCTCTTGGACCTTGCTGTCCAACACATCAAAGTGGTCTTTGGCCTCCACGGTGTACGGCACAGTGGCCAACCGCCAGGCGTTGACCACCGCATGGGCGATGGACCGAACACGCTCGGCCCTGTCACCCTGAGACCCCAACTTGTTGTGGTAGACCACTTTGGCCAAGCCAGGCACCCGGGACGCCAGGGTTTTTTTCCGGTCTTGTTCGAAAAAGAATTTGGCGTCGGCCAAGCGGGGGCGAACCACGCGTTCATTGCCCCCGACCACGGCACTGGCATCGGCGGGGCTGATGTTGCTGACCACCAAAAAACGGTTGGTCAACTTGCCCTGCGCGTCCAGCAAAGGGAAATATTTTTGGTTGGCCTTCATCGTCAGGATGAGGCACTCCTGAGGCACATCAAGGAAGGGTTGGTCAAACCCACAAACCAACACATTCGGGCGCTCGACCAGTGCGGTCACCTCGTCCAACAAGGCCTCGTCTTCGATCGGTTGGCACCCTCCGCCCACCTGTACCGCTGCGGCCGCCAGCTGGCGCACAATCTCGGCCTTGCGCTCGGCAAACGAGGCGATAACGGCGCCGTCCCTGGCCAGGGTGGCGGCATAGGTGTCGGCATGTGACAGCGGCACCGGGTCTATAGCCGCTTCAAAGCGGTGGCCATGCGTGTGCCGACCGGACGCCAGACCCAAGGCCTTGATGGGCACCACATCCGCGCCGTGCAGCGCCACCAAGCCGTGGGCGGGCCGCACAAAATCGACGCTGGTCCAGCCGGGCAGCTCACAGCCGGACTCGAGCTGGTATGCCATGACCTTGGGAATGGGCAACTTGGCGATGGCCTCGTCCAGGGCTTTTTGCAAACCCACCGCCAAGTCCACACCGGGCTGAACACTGTCAATAAACAAGGCCTCGGCCTTGCCATCCATCGCGCGTTTGAGCCCGGGCACGGCCGACGCGTCGGCTCCCAAACCCGCCAAGCGCTTGAGCAGCGCGGGCGTGGGGGCTCCGGTAGCGTCCAGCCCCACGCTGACCGGCATCAGCTTTTGTGACACCGCTTTGTCTGCCGCACGGGTGGCCACCGCCGTCAGGTGCACCGCCAATCGCCGGGGTGAGGCGAACGGGGTGACCACCGCATCGGTAGCCGCGAGCCCTTGGGCTTTGAGTTGCTCGGCCAACACACCGGCAAAGGCATCGCCCAGCTTTTGAAGCGCCTTGGGGGGCAGCTCTTCTACAAACAGTTCAACAAGGAGGTTCTGTGTTGTCATGGGGTGCTCTCCCGCTCAGGCGGCCTTTTTGTCGTTTTTGTCGATCTGCGCCACCCATTCACGGGGTGCCATGGGGAAACCCAGGCGCTGCCGGCTGTCGTAATAACTTTGTGCCACGCTGCGTGCCAGGTTGCGGATACGGCCGATGTAGGCCGCACGCTCGGTGACGGAAATGGCCCCACGGGCATCCAACAGGTTGAAGCTGTGGGCACACTTCAGCACTTGCTCGTAAGCCGGCAAGGCCAACTGCTGGCCGATCAGGTGCTGGGCCTGTTTTTCGTGTGCGTTGAACGCGGTGAACAGGAAGTCGGCGTCGCTGTGCTCGAAGTTGTAGGTCGACTGCTCGACCTCGTTCTGGTGGTAGACATCGCCGTAACTCAAGGTGTCGGTCCACTTCAGGTTGTAGACATTGTCAACACCTTGGAGGTACATGGCCAAGCGCTCCAAGCCATAGGTGATTTCACCCGTTGCCGGTTTGCAATCGATACCGCCCACCTGCTGAAAATACGTGAACTGGGTGACTTCCATCCCGTTGAGCCACACCTCCCACCCCAGGCCCCAAGCCCCCAAAGTCGGGTTCTCCCAATCGTCCTCCACAAAACGGATGTCGTTTTTTTTCAGGTCAAAACCCAGCGCCTCCAGCGACCCCAAATACAACTCCAAGATGTTGCTGGGCGCAGGCTTTAACACCACCTGGTACTGGTAGTAATGCTGCAACCGGTTGGGGTTTTCACCGTAACGACCGTCTTTGGGGCGGCGGCTGGGTTGCACATAGGCCGCCTTCCAGGGCTCAGGGCCTATGGCCCGCAAAAAAGTGGCGGTGTGGCTGGTGCCAGCGCCCACCTCCATGTCGTAGGGCTGCAAAAGTGCACAGCCCTGGGCATCCCAGTACGACTGCAGCTTGAGAATGATTTGCTGAAAGGTCAACATGACGGGTTCCTGTGGCCGGGAAAATGCCGACCGCGCTGGCACCACTGGGGCGCCTGTTGTGCGTGCAAACCTTGTATTTTACGAGCCACAGGCACACCCCCCTTGGGGCGCTCAAACAGGTACCATCCGGAACCCAAGCTCCGCAGCCCCCAGACATGAAACCCGCCCCGGTCCCGGCAACCCACCCCACACTGGTGCAGGACATGCCCCCCCCCGAAGGCCCGCTCTCGAGAAGCCGTCCTGGGCGGGAGCGCATTCTGGCGGCCATCCGTGCCGCCGCGATCACGGAGTTCAGCCGCCACGGCCTGAAGGGCACGTCCACGCAGGCCATAGCCCAAAGGGCGGGCCTGACCAAACCCCAGCTGCACTACTACATCGCGGGCAAAGAGGAGTTGTACGAAGAGTTGCTGATGCAGGTGCTGCACGAGTGGAAGGTGGTTTTTGGGTTCGACGGGGCTGCAAACGACCCCCAGACGGTGCTGACCGATTACATCCGTCAAAAACTCGACCACGCCTTTGATCACCCAGAAATCTCCCGGATATTCACCCGCGAGATTTTGGACGGCGGGCACAACCTGCAACGGTACTGGCCCAATGCCCGCGCCTGGACCCAAAAAAAGGTCGACATCATCAACGGCTGGATCGCCCGCGGCCAGCTGCCCCCCATGGATGCCCACTTGCTCCTGATGCACATCTGGGCCTTGACCCAGCACCATGCCGATTTTGCGCTCCAGGTGCGGGTGATGCGGGGACAGGGCCCCGACACCCCACCCGAAAGGGCCTTGATCACGCGGGAAGTGACCCACTTCATCTTGCGGGCTTGTGGGTTTCCCACCCCCTGACCCAGCGGCCCAGGCACACCATTTGCTTAATTTGACCAGTTGCTCTGATTAACTGGTCAAAACCGTATCCACGCCTCCGATAAGCACCGACCTGGTGCCCAATGGGTTGAACGGGAAAGACCCCAAGCCTGGAGGTGTCCCGTGCGCGTTTTGGTCGTTTATTGCCACCCGGTCGAAACCAGCTTCCACGCGGCCTTGCACCAAACCGTTGTGGACCAGCTCAGGGCCGCAGGCCATGAAGTGGACGACTGCGACTTGTACGGTGAAGGGTTTGACCCCGTGTTGTCGCGCGGCGAACGCCTGGGTTACCACGATGTGCCCCACAACCGTGCGGCGCTGCAAACGTATGTGGACCGCCTGATGTGGGCCGAAGCGCTGGTGTTTTGTTTCCCCACCTGGTGTTTTGGCCTGCCGGCCATGCTGAAAGGATTTTTTGACCGCCTGTTCATGCCAGGCGTGGCTTTTGACATCAGCGACCCGGCCAACGTCAAACCCATGCTCACCCATATCAAGCGGGTGGCCGGTGTGGTGACCTACGGCCGCCCACGCTGGATGGCGTGGTACATGGGGGACCCCCCTCGCAAGATCATCACGCGGTACATGCGCCGGCTGACGGGCCAGAGGGCGCAGGTGGACTACTTGGCCCACTACCACATGAACGTGGCCACACCGTCCCAGTTGCAGCGGTTCCAGGCCCGGGTGGCCCAGACCATGGCGCGGTTCGCATGACGGCCCCGACCATGGCAGTGCCTTTCGCCCGTTGCCCGACCGTCTTGCGACAAGCCAGGTTGCCCCGGTGGTTGTTGGGCCCTGCATGGCCCAAGCAGCCGGGTGGTTCTGACATACCGGTTCTCGCACGGATCACACTTCACCAAGGACGCGTGCACCAGGTGGTGCCCGATGCCGGAGGGCCACTTGAACCCGGTGGATGGAACCTGGCTGGTGCGCTGGTTTTGCCGGCTTTTGTAGACGCCCATGTGCACCTGGACAAAACCTTCACCCGCGAGCGCGCGGGCAGGGTGTCCCCGGGCTTGCTGGGAGCGATAGAGGCGTCAACAGCGGACCTGGTGCACTGGACCCCCAACGACATCCATGCCCGGGCCACACGCGCCCTGGAATGGGCCCGGGGGGCCGGGACCATCCATGTGCGCAGCCACGTGAACTGGCCAGAGGTAGGCCCCTTGCCCATGGCGTGGCCCGTGTTGACACAACTGGCACACGATTGGGCAGACCGCTTGGTGTTGGAACGGGTCAGCCTCACCAAATTGGACAGCTTTGTCACCCCGGCGGCGGCACAGCTGGTGGCCCAACAGGTGAAGGCGGGTGGGTCAAACGCCGTGTTGGGTGGGTTTGTTCATTCCACCAACTGGCACCCACAAGCGCTGCGCAACCTGTTGGAGGCGGCACAGTCCGCTGATCTGGATGTGGATCTGCACGTCGACGAAGAACTGAACCCTGGGGCACAAGGGCTGCTGGGGATTGCACAGTTGCTGCAGAACATCGGTTTCCAGAGACGGGTGGTTTGTGGGCATGTCTGCGCATTGGCCGCCATGCCACGCGACCACGCACTCGCCATCCTGGACCAAGTCGCCTTGGCACCCATCACCCTGGTCAGCCTGCCCATCACCAACCTGCTGCTGCAAGACGCCACCACAGGCGAAACCCCACGTTGGCGGGGCATCACCTTGGTCAAGGAAGCCCGCGCCCGCGGCATCCCCTTGCTGTTTGCATCGGACAACGTGGAAGACCCGTTTTGTACCGTGGGCAGCTACGACCCCATGGATGCGATGGCGTCTGCGGTCACAGCGGCGCAACTGGAGAGCCCTTTCGACAACTGGTCGGACACGATCTGCCGCAGCGACTGGTTGGCCCAACAGCCCCACAGCGCCCCAACGCTGGTCGACGCCCCCGCAGACCTGGTCATCTTCACACAAGCCAACGCCACGGGTTGGCCGTCGCGTAGCGGCCCAAGGGTGGTGATGCGCACCGGTGTCGCACACCACGCACCACCACCTGCCTGGTTTGCACCAAGCCAGACACCTCCCAACTGAACCATCCCCAACCACCATGTTGCACGGCTACACCCCCCCACACCGCTTTTTGCCCTACCTGAGTTGGCCCGAGGTAGCGGCGCTGCCCGACCGCGCCAACACCGTTATCGTTTTGCCCTGCGGGGCGACCGAACAACACGGACCACACCTGCCTTGCTCGGTGGACACCACCATTGCCGCCGGTGTGATCGGCAAAGCGATGGAGCGTTTACCGGCCGAGGTGCGTGCCTTTGCCATGGCCCCCATCAGCTACGGCAAATCGGAGGAGCACCTCCACTTCCCCGGCACCATCACCCTCACGGGTACCACGCTCCTGTCCACCGTGGTGGAGGTGGGCGAATCGGTCTACCGGGCGGGCTTTCGGAAACTGGTTTTTGCCAACGGCCACGGCGGTCAACCACAGGTTTTGGAGATGGCGGCGCGGGAACTGCGGCTGCGCCATGGTGACTTTGTGGTGATCCCGTTTGGGGTCTCCCGCCTGCCCAACGCCTCGGGGCAACAAGTCAGCGACATGGAAAAGCGCCTGTCCATGCATGCAGGCCATTCGGAAACCGCGTTGATGCTGGCCCTGGCCCCTGAGACTGTGAAGATGGACCAAGCAGTGGCCAATTACCCACCGGTTTTTCCGATCAAGCTGCTGTCCAGCGATGGCCGCCCTGCTTGCGCTTGGACCGCCCGTGATTTTGGCCCCACGGGGGTGATAGGAGACCCCACCACCGCCACCGCAGAACAAGGTGTAGCGATCCTGGACACCCTGGCGAACAGCTGGGTACAGGCGCTCACCGAACTGCACCAACTGCGCTGGGTGGAGCGAGAGGAAACCACTTGGGAGCGCGGCCATCACCAAGGGCACATCCAACAAAGCTGGCGTTAACACCCCACCCCAAACAGGCCCATGTTTTGCTAGACCCTTGTCACCCACCCACCCGCTTTTTGTTTCAACCACCAGGAGTTCACCCATGAAGCCACGTACCACCATCCCCACCCGCGTCGCCATGGCCACAGCAGCCTGCCTGCTGGGTTGGGCCCACACGGGGGCACAAGCCCAGGACAAATTCACCTACATGACCAACTGGTATGCCCAAGCCGAACACGGTGGTTTTTACCAAGCGGTTGCCACAGGGTTGTACAAAAAACACGGCCTGGATGTGACCATCAAGATGGGTGGCCCTCAAGTCAACATCTTGCAACTGATGGGTGCGGGTCAAGCCGACTGCATCATGGGGTCCAGCGACCTGCAAATGATGCGTGCACGTGAAAACGGTTTGCCCGTGGTCACCGTGGCGGCGGTGTTCCAAAAAGACCCCCAGGTGTTTATCGCCCACGAGCACGTGAAGTCTTTTGAAGACATGAAAGGCAAAACCATGCTGGTGGCCACCAGCGCGGTGCAGGGGTACTGGGCTTGGCTCAAAAGCAAATACGGCTTCACAGACGCACAGATGCGCCCCTATACATTCAACATCCAACCTTTTTTGGCCGACAAAAACGTGGTTCAGCAAGGCTACCTGACCTCTGAGCCCTACGCCATCCAGAAGGCGGGTGTCAAAACCAACGTGTTTTTGTTTTCAGACCACGGGTATCCCTCTTACGCAACCACCATCTCTTGTTTGGAACCCACAGTCAAAGACCGCAGCAGAGCGGTGGCGGCCTTTGTGCGCGGCACGATGGAAGGTTGGAAGTCTTATTTGGCAGACCCCACGCCAGGCAACGCCTTGATCAAAAAAGACAACCCCAACATGACCGATGACCAATTGGCACACAGTGTGGCCAAGATGAAAGAAATGGGCATCATCACCTCGGGCGAGGCCCAAAAAAGTGGCATTGGTTCCATGACTGAAGCCCGCATGAAGGCCAGCCACGACTTCCTGGTC
>JBEBBB010000167.1:0-5122 GCA_041158605.1 Pseudomonadota bacterium | reverse complement strand
ACAGGCGTTGACGACTGCGCCGCCTGCGACCAACGCCACCAACACGTGGCTGCTGGCCCTGGGTGGGGCCCTGTTGGGTGGATTGATACTGAACCTGATGCCTTGTGTGCTGCCTGTATTGGCCATCAAAGTGGTGGGATTTGCACAGCATGGGGGCTCTGTTCGGACAAACAGGGTCCATGGACTGGCGTACACCGCTGGGGTGCTGCTGTCGTTTCTCGTGTTGGGAGGTGGCCTGCTGGCGCTGCGAACCGCAGGCGAACAACTGGGGTGGGGGTTTCAGCTGCAAAGTCCAACAGTCGTGGCTGCGCTGGCAACCCTTTTCACCCTGATCGGACTGAACCTGGCGGGTTTGTACGGCATTGGACAGGTTCTGCCACAGGCCTTGGTGAACCTGCGGGCCCAACGCCCGGCGGCAGACGCCTTCTTGACCGGGGTTTTGGCGACTGCCGTTGCGTCACCTTGCACCGCCCCATTTATGGGCGCTTCTATGGGGCTGGCCATGGGTTTGCCCACCGCCCAGGCACTGGGGGTGTTTGCAGCCCTGGGCTTGGGTATGGCCCTGCCTTACCTTGCCGCCAGCTGGATACCGGCGGTGGCGCGGGCTTTGCCACAGCCTGGCCCCTGGATGGACACCCTCAAACAATGGCTGGCGTTTCCGATGCTGGCAACGGTGGTGTGGTTGGTATGGGTGCTGGGGCAGCAAACCAGCGTCGACGGCGCCGCTTTGCTGCTGCTGTGGCTGTTATGTTTGGGGTGGTTGTTGTGGGCCCTGGGCTTGAAGGGTCGTCTGCGCTTGGTCATGGCAGGCACTGCCGGCTTCTGCCTCGCCTGGGCTGCGGTGGCCTGGGGACCACAGGTGACGCAGCCCATTGGGTCCAACAACCAAACAACGGCAGAAGCCCAAACCGGGGAGCCCCCACCAGCGGGCAACTGGTTGGCTTGGTCGCCAGAACGGCAGGCGGCCGCCTTGGCACAAGGGCAGGTGGTTTTTGTCGATTACACCGCCGCTTGGTGTGTGACCTGCCAGTACAACAAACGCACCACCTTGGCCGATGCGGCCTTGTTACAAGAATTGGCCGCACGCCAAGTGGTACTGATGCGAGCAGACTGGACGCGGCGAGACCCACGGATCACATCGGCCCTTGAAGCCTTGGGGCGTAACGGGGTACCCGTTTATGCGTTTTACAAACCAGGAAGCCCACCGACCGTCCTTCCGGAGATACCCAGCGTACAGGACATGCGCTCTGCTTTGAACCACTTGTGAGCCTATCAGCCCGTTACTGGCCTACCCGGTGGAAGGCGGGATAATCGGGTCTACAACTTTGTGACCACGCCATGTCCTTTGCCCCCCTTCAGAACGACACTTTTTTACGCGCCTGCTTGCGCCAAGCCACAGACCACACCCCGATTTGGCTGATGCGACAGGCGGGCCGTTACCTGCCAGAATACCGGGCCACCCGCGCCCGCGCAGGCAGCTTCATGGGTTTGGCCACCAACGTTGATTACGCCACTGAGGTAACACTGCAACCCCTGGAGCGCTACGCCCTGGACGCAGCGATTCTGTTCAGCGACATCTTGACCGTGCCGGACGCAATGGGTCTGGGCCTTCGGTTTGCTCTGGGCGAAGGCCCCAAGTTCGACAAAACCGTTCGAACCGAAGCCGATGTGGCAGCCCTGCAAGTGCCCGATATGGAGAAACTGCGTTACGTATTTGATGCGGTCACCTCGATACGCAAGGCCCTGAACGGTAGGGTCCCCTTGATCGGTTTCTCGGGCAGCCCGTGGACACTGGCCTGCTACATGGTGGAGGGAGGTGGCTCGGACGACTACCGCCTGGTTAAAACCTTGATGTACCAACGACCTGATTTGATGCACCGGATCTTGGCAGTGAATGCCGATGCGGTGGCACTCTACCTGAGAACCCAAATTGAGGCGGGCGCCCAAGCGGTGATGGTCTTTGACAGCTGGGGCGGCGTGTTAGCGGACCAGCGGTTCCAGGCGTTCAGCTTGGCTTACACCCGTCGGGTGCTGGAGCAGGTGCCCGACTCTCATTTGGGCGTGCGAATTCCACGGATTGTGTTCACCAAAGGCGGAGGCCAGTGGCTCTCAGAGATGGCTGATTTGCCTTGCGACGTTTTGGGTTTGGACTGGACCGTTGATTTGCGCCGGGCCAGA
Organism: Pseudomonadota bacterium; assembly: GCA_041158605.1. Lineage (GTDB taxonomy): Bacteria > Pseudomonadota > Gammaproteobacteria > Burkholderiales > Burkholderiaceae_C > JBEBBB01. The sequence continues at coordinate 2,944 of JBEBBB010000167.1, read as the reverse complement.
GAGTTGGTGGGCGGCGCCAGTGGTGGCCACGGCAAAGCGTTACAAGGCAATTTAGATCCCAATGCCTTGTTTGCATCCCCAGAGCAGGTGGCTGCGGAGGCCAGACAGGTCTTGGATGCCTTTGGCAAGCCACACACCGACCCATCGACCTGCGGCCCCACGCACATCTTCAACCTCGGGCATGGGATCAACCAGCACACCCCCCCGGACAACGTGCACGCGTTGGTAGAAGCGGTACACACCCACTCCAAACGCCAGCGCCTTGGACAAGCGCAGGCCTAGCACAAAACCGGGCCTACGCCGCCACCCAAGGTGCAGCTTATGCACAAAATTTGTATTGCGGTGCAGTAAATGCCCGAGACCTGCCACAACGAAGCACAGCCCCCACAAAGAACCCTAAGCCATTGTTTTTATTGGCATATTTTTTCTGCCCGATTTCTAAGCAAGCTAAGCAAGGTCTTGATTTTCAAGGGTCTTCGAGCCCCCTGGGAAAGCTTTCCACAAAGTTATCCACAGAAAATCTGGGCAACTTCTCAATGCATTTTGAAATCAATAACTTACCGAAATTTCCCCCAAAATGACTGAAGAAAGCCAGCCAAATCGGGGGTGGGAGGTTGAGGTTTTGGTGGGAACCCCAGCACACGGACGGCTGGACCCCACCCTGACTTACCTGTCTCCCCAGGCGCTGGAACAGGGTCAACTGGTTCGGGTTCCGCTGGGAAAACGGGAGGTTTTGGGTATGGTGTGGGCAACCACTCCTCAGGGCGCCGTGCTCCCTGAAGAGGTGGCTTTGCGCCCGGTCTCGTGTGTTTTGGATGGTTTGCCCCCCATTGACCCGGCTTGGTGCCAGCTGCAGGCTTTTGCCGCACGGTATTACCAGCGTTCACTGGGGGAGATGGTGGTCGCGGCCATGCCACCTGCCCTGAAAAACCTCACCCAAGCGCAACTGGACCGGCGCTTGAAAAAACTGCGGGTCCACCCTCCCGAGAACCAACCGGCCTCCAAGTCCCTGAACGCCACCCCCGAACAAGCAGAGGCCCTCAGACACCTGACCCAGGCAAACCGCCCAGTGTTGCTTTTTGGCACCACGGGCAGTGGCAAAACGGAGGTTTACCTGCAGGCCACCCAACTGGTTTTGCAAACAGACCCCTTGGCCCAGGTGTTGGTCTTGGTACCCGAGATCAACCTCACCCCCCAATTGGAGCAGCGTTTTGCCCAGCGTTTTGGCGCACACCAGGTGGTGAGTTTGCACAGTGGACTGACCCCCGCCCAACGGCTGAACCATTGGCTGAGTGCCCACCTGGGACAGGCCCGCATCGTGCTGGGCACCCGGGTCGCGGTTCTGGCCAGCCTGCCCAGACTGCGATTGGTGGTGGTCGATGAGGAGCACGACCCCAGCTACAAAAGCCAGGAGGGCGCACGTTATTCCGCACGCGACTTGGCTGTGTACCGCGCCCAGGTGGTCAGTCGCTTGTCAGGCCAGGCCTCCACCCCGACTCTGGGGACAAGTGCAGCCGCCTCGGCTTGCCAGGTGGTGCTGGGCTCTGCCACACCCTCACTCGAAAGCTGGCATGCCGCCCAGCAGCGGCGCTACCAACTGGTGCCCATGCCCAGCCGGGTCGGCCAGGGGACGCTGCCCGAGGTGCGTCTGATCGATATGGGGCACCAAGCGAAAGGTGTTTTGCTCGCACCCCCGGTGATAACAGCCATAGCGGAGCGGGTGGTGCGGGGCGAACAATGCCTGGTGCTCCTCAACCGGCGGGGTTATGCCCCCGTTCTGGGGTGTCACAGCTGTGGCTGGAAAAGTGATTGCCCCTATTGCAGCGCCCACCAAGTTTTTCACAAAACCGATCGGACCTTGCGTTGCCATCACTGCGGGCATACGACCAGGGTGCACCGCGCCTGCCCAGCCTGCGGCGATCTGGACATCGCGCCCTTGGGACGGGGCACCGAACAACTGGAGGAGCGGCTGATCGAGTGGCTGGCCGGGGTCACACGCCCCGACGGGGGCCCCATCCAAGTGGTCCGCTTGGACGCCGACAGCGCCAGAACACCGGGCAGTTTGGCGCAAAAACTGGCCAGTGTGCACACCGGTGTGGCAGACGTCTTGATTGGCACCCAAATGATCGCCAAGGGCCATGACTTCAGGCGCGTCACGTTGGTGGTGAGCGTGAACACCGACAGCGGCCTGTTCGCCAGCGATTACCGGGCACCGGAGCGTTTGTTTGCACTGCTGATGCAAGCGGCTGGTCGGGCAGGTCGGGATGCGGGTTTTATGCGGAGCACAGGCCGCAACGCGGCCCTTTGGGTGCAAACCGCATACCCACAACACCCCTTGTTCCATGCCTTGGCACAACACGATTTCCCGGCATTTGCCACACAACAACTGGCAGAACGCGCATTGGCACACATGCCGCCATTCGCCCACCAAGCCCTGGTTCGGGCGGAAGCCCGAACCCAAGAGGCCGCGCAGGCGTTTTTGAACCAAGCCGCGTTGTGCAGTGGCTTACCCGGCCAAGACCAAGTGCTGTTGTACCCTGCTGTACCGGCTGCAGTTCAGCGGGTGGCCAACATTGAAAGGGCCCAGATGTTGTTGGAGAGTCCATCCAGGCCCGCCTTACAAACCTTTCTAACCGCCTGGCACACGGTTTTACACGCAGCGCGCAGCCACCCGAGTGCCCAAGGTTTGGTGCGTTGGGCTGTGGACGTGGACCCACAGGCGCTTTGATCTGAAACTCAAACCACCCAACTGACCGCTGCTGAAAACGTGAAAAAAGCCGCAGCGGTGGACCATAAAATGATGCGGGCGATGCGGCCATTGTCGGCACCAAACCGTTCTGCCAACAGTGACACATTGCTGGCGCTGGGCAATGCCGACACCAGCACCATCACCGTCCACGCAAAGGGGTCCAAAGGCAAGCCCATGTGAACAGCTGTCGCGCCC
>JBEBBB010000166.1:0-12354 GCA_041158605.1 Pseudomonadota bacterium | reverse complement strand
GCTTCTTGTCCAACGCGCCCAGCGGCTCGTCCAGCAGCAGCAGCTTGGGTTTCTTGGCCAGGCTGCGCGCCAGCGCCACGCGCTGCTGCTGCCCGCCCGAGAGCTGGTGCGGCTTGCGCTTGGCGTACGGCGTGAGCTGCACCAGGCCCAGCATCTCGTCGGTGCGCTGTTGCACCTCGGCTTTGGGCAGGCCTTCGCGCTTGAGGCCAAAGGCCACGTTCTCCCAGATGTTGAGGTGGGGAAACAGCGCGTAGGACTGGAACATCATGTTCACCGGGCGCTCGTAAGGTGGCATGCCCGCCACGTCCTGGCCGCCCAACAAAATGCGGCCTTTGGTGGGCGTTTCAAAGCCGGCCAACATGCGCAACAAGGTGGACTTGCCACACCCCGAACTGCCCAGCAAGGCAAAAATTTCACCTTTACCGATGGACAGCGACACCTCATCCACCGCCACCGCCTCGTCGAAACGTTTGACCAGTTTGTCGGTGACCAAATAACCGTCTTGTGTACCGGCCAATGCCATGGGTGGTGTCCTTGTGGTGGGGTTCAAAAACAGAACGGGCTGTTCATACGGTGTGTACGAACAGCCCGGTGCGCAGCGTCACTCAGGGGTGGGGGTGCTGCTTATTTGCCTTTTTTGAAGGCGTTGTAGGCGTTGGCCAGGGCTTCGCGGGCTTCGTTGGAGAAGCTGCTGGGCGGGATCATTTTGGCCATGTAATCGGCTTCCACAAAAATGGTCTTGTTGCCAGCGATCTCGGGGTTGACCTTGTCCATGCCGGCCTTGTTGCCGGTGGGGTAACCCATGTCGTTGGCCATGGCCGCGGCGTTTTCAGGCTTCAGGAAGAAGTTGATGAAAGCCATCGCGTTGTTGGGGTGTTTGGCGTCTTTGGTCACGGCCATGGTGTCAAAGAAAATCAGGGCGCCGGTGCTGGGCAGCAGGGCCACAATCTCGTCTTTGCCACCGTTTTCTTTCACACGGGCAGCCGCTTGGTTGATGTCACCGGACCAACCGATCACGGCGCAGGCTTTGCCGCCAGCGATGTCATCGATCATGGTCGAGCTGAAAATGCGCACGTCTTTGCGCACCTTGGCCAGCATCTCGTTGGCCAGTTTGTAGTCGGCCGCATCGTTGGAGTAGGCGTCTTTGCCGATGTAGTGCAGGGCCACCGGCATGATCTCGGTGGGCGAGTCCAGGTAGGCAATGCCACAAGACTTGAGCTTGCTGCTGTACTCGGGCTTGAACACCAAGTCCCAGGCGTTTTCAGGCATGGCCATGCCCTTCAGCGCCTTTTCAACCTTGGTTTTGTTGATGCCCACGGTGGTGAAACCCCAGGCCCAAGGGATCAGGTGTTTGTTGTCGGGGTCGGCCTTGGTCAGGGTGGCCATGATGGCCGGGTCCATGTTGGCCAGGTTGGGGATCTGGTCTTTCTTCAAAGGCTGCAGCAGGCCACCCTCGATCTGGCCCTTGGCAAACACGGTGCCGGGCACCACGATGTCGTAGCCGGTGTTGCCTGCCACCAATTTGGCGTTCAAGGCCTCGTTGGTTTCAAAGGTATCGTAGTTGACCTTGATGCCGGTTTCTTTTTCGAACGCGGCGATCATGCCCTCGGGCACGTAGTCGGGCCAGTTGTAGATGTTGAGGACTTTTTCATCGTCGTACACAGGGCCAGCGGGCGCGGCAGGGGCGGCAGCCACCGGTGCCGGCGCAGCGGCCGCGGGTTCTTCTTTTTTGCCACACGCGGCCAGGAACACGGCGGCAACGGCCAATGCCAAAACCTGCTTTTTCATGATCTATCGAGGCTCCAAGTTGGGGAAACGCACAAGAATGGGGCGATGGTCGGACAGCTGGGTTAAAAAAGCAATATCCAGACCACAAAACATTGTAGCCAGCCCTCAGACCAGGCCGCGGGCCTGCAACTCGGCCCAGGTCAAGTCCAGGGCCTTGCGGACCAGGGCCAGCATCTCGTCGATCTGGGCGTGGGTCATGGTCAGCGGTGGGGCGATGATCATCCGATCGCCCACGGCCCGCATCACCAGGCCGTTGCCAAAACAGTGCTTGCGGCACACCATGCCCACGGCCAGGTCGGGGTCGAAGGGGGCTTTGGTGGCTTTGTCCTTGACCAGCACCAGGCCGGCCACAAAGCCACAGGTTTCCGCGTCGCCCACCAGGGGGTGGTCTTTGAGCGCTTCAAAACCCTGGGCCAGGTAGGGGCCGATGTCGTCCTTGACACGGCCGGGCAGGTTCTCGCGGGCCATGATGTCTAGGTTGGCCAGGGCCACGGCGCAAGCCACCGGGTGCCCACTGTAGGTGTAGCCGTGGTTGAACTCGCCACCCTTGTCGATCAGGACCTGGGCGACCCGGTCGCCCACCAGCACGCCCCCCAAGGGGATGTAACCGCTGGTCACGGCCTTGGCAAAGGTCACCAGGTCGGGTTTGTAGCCAAATTTTTCGTAGGCGAACCAGTGGCCCAGGCGGCCAAAGGCGCAAATCACCTCGTCGGAGACCAGCAAAATGCCGTATTGGTCCACGATGCGTTGGATCTCGGGCCAGTAGGTGTCGGGGGGGATGATCACCCCACCCGCGCCCTGCACCGGCTCGGCGATAAACGCAGCCACCTTGTCGGGGCCCACCTCCAGGATTTTGTCTTCCAACCAGCGCGCGGCGCGCACGCCAAAATCGGCCTTGCTTTCGCCGGGCAGGGCGCTTTCAAAGTGGTAGGGCTGGCCGATGTGGGTGATGTTGGGGATGGGCAGGTCGCCCTGGGCGTGCATGCCGCTCATGCCGCCCAGCGACGCGCCCGCCATGGTGGAGCCGTGGTAAGCGTTGTGGCGGCTGATGATGACCTTGCGTTGCGGCTGGCCCAGCAAATCCCAGTAGCGGCGCACCATGCGCACGTTGGAATCGTTGCTTTCCGAGCCGCTGCTCGAATAAAACACGTGCTGAAAAGACCGCCCCCCCACCGTGGGTGCCAGCGATGCCAGCCGGGCCGCCAAGCGCACGGCTGGCACGTTGGTGGTCTGGAAAAAGCTGTTGTAAAAGGGAAGCTCCAGCATCTGCCGGTGGGCTGCATCGGCCAGTTCGCGCCGGCCGTAACCCGCGTTCACACACCACAAACCGCTCATGGCGTCGAGGATTTTGTGCCCCTCCGAGTCCCAGACGTAAATATCCTCGGCCTTGGTGATGACCCGGGCGCCGCGCGTGGCCAGGTCACCGTGGTCGGTGAAAGGGTGCAAAAAGTGCGCGCTGTCCAGGGCCTGGATGTCGCGGGTGCTCAGGTGGGTGGGGTCGGTGGGTGCGTTCATGTCAAGTCGCCATCTCAAACGTGCAACAACAGGTGTTCGCGTTCCCAAGGTGAAATCACCTTCATGAACTCGTCGAACTCCAGCTCTTTGATCTCGGTGTAAATGGTGATGAACTCCTGGCCCAACACCTCGTGCAGGTCGGGTTCGCGGCGCAACCAGTCCAAGGCCTCGCCCAGCGAACGGGGCAAGGAATAGGGGGCCAAATAGGCATCACCCTTCATTTCGGGTTTGGGCTTGATCTTGTTTTTCATGCCCAGGTAACCACAGGCCAGGGTCATGGCCATGGCCACGTAAGGGTTGGCATCGGCACCGATCACGCGGTTTTCCACACGCCGCGCCTGGGGCGTGGAAATGGGTGAACGGATGCCCACGGTGCGGTTGTCGTGGCCCCACTCGATGTTGATGGGGGCGGCCGTGTGCCGGCTCAGGCGGCGGTAGCTGTTCACATAGGGAGCGACCAGCACCATGGCCGCGGGGATGTAGCGCTGCAAACCGCCGATGTAGTGGTAGAAGGCCTCCGAGGCCGAACCATCGGGGTTGCTGAAAATGTTTTGGCCCGTGGCCTTGTCCACAATGCTCTGGTGCACGTGCATGGCGCTACCCGGCTCGCCCGCGATGGGCTTGGCCATGAAGGTGGCGTACATATCGTGGCGCAGGGCGGCCTCGCGCACGGTGCGCTTGAAAAAAAACACCTCGTCGGCCAGGCCCAAGGGGTGGGCGTGGAAAAAGTTGATCTCCATCTGGCCGGCGCCCACCTCGTGGATCAGCGTGTCCACGTTCAACTGCATCTTGTCGCAGTAGTCGTAGATCTCTTCGAACAGCGGGTCGAACTCGTTCACCGCGTCGATGCTGTAGGCCTGGCGCGAGGTCTCGGCGCGGCCACTGCGACCGATGGGGGGTTTGAGGGGGAAATTGGAGTCGGTGTTGCGGGCCGTCAGGTAAAACTCCAGCTCGGGGGCCACCACGGGCGACAAGCCCATCTCGTCGTACAGGTCGCACACGTGGCGCAACACGCTGCGGGGGGCGAACGGCACCAGCTTGCCCGTGTGGTCAAAACAGTCGTGGATGACCTGGGCGGTGGGGTCGGTGGCCCAGGGCACGATGCGCACCGTGGACGGGTCGGGCCGCAGTTGCATGTCGCGGTCGGTCGGGTCCACCACGTCGTAATAGGGACCGCTTTCGGGGAATTCGCCGGTCACCCCCATGCCCACAATGGCCTGGGGCAGACGCATGCCCCGGTCTTCGGTGAATTTTTCACGGGGCAAAATTTTGCCGCGGGCCACCCCGGTCAGGTCGGGCACCAAGCACTCGACCTCGGTCACACGGCGCTCGTTCAGCCAGTGTTCCAGGTCGTTGAAAGTTTGCAGGGATTTGTTGCTGTTCATGGTGGTCATGCGGTACCTCCCAGCCGAACCTGCTGGCGTTGGCGCACCGCGTCTCCAAAGGCTTCAAAAATGGCACTGTAAAACGGGTTCTCCCAGCACCGCCACTCGGGGTGCCACTGCACCGCATAAGCGAAGGTGGCCGCCCCTTCCACCCCAAAAGCCTCCACCAGGCCATCGGGTGCGTGGGCCAGCGCCTTCAAGCCCGGTGCCAGCCGGTTGATGCCTTGGCCATGCAGGGAATTGACCTGGGCGGTGCGGGCGCCGGCCCATTGTTCAAACACCGAACCCGGCACCAGCGCCACAGGGTGGCTGGGGGCGTACTGCTGGTCCAGCGGCAGGTGGTCGGGGTCGCGGTGGTCCATCATCCCGGGCACCTGGTGCACACGCTGGTGCAGGCTGCCACCCAGGGCCACGTTGATTTCTTGGAACCCCCGGCAGATGCCCAACAGCGGTACACCGGCCGCCACCGCCGCCCGCACCAGGGTCAGGGTCAGGCTGTCGCGGTCGGGGTCCAATGGCAAGGACGGGTCGGCCACGGGCTCGTCGAAATGCGAGGGGTGCACGTTCGATGGCGAACCGGTCAGGACCACACCATCGACCAAGGCCAACAAGTCAGGCACCTGTTCGGCCGACGCCAGGGGGAACATCACAGGCTGAGAGTGAGCACCTACTTTCACCGCACGGGCGTATTTATCGCCCAACAACAAGACGGGCATCCGGTGATCGGGATCGCCCACCAACCGGTGATCGGCTGGCAACCAAACCATGCAGGGCGGGGAACTCATGGGGTACTCCAAGGCATAAAGCCCATTCTGGGGCCCCAATTGGTTAAAAATGGGGGCCAGTTAATCGATGCTGATGGTGCCAATTTAACAGGAACGCCCACATGCTCTCCGAATACCTGCTCACCAACATGGGCACACTGGGCGCCGACAACCCTCTGCCACTGCACCGCCAGTTGTACGAGGCGCTGCGCCGTGCCTTGCTGGAGGGCAAACTGGCTGCGGGTGACCGCCTGCCGTCCAGCCGCGACCTGGCCCAGGACCTCAACCTCTCGCGCAACACCGTGGTGGCCGCCTTGGGGCAACTCACAGTGGAGGGTTACTTGGTGAGCCAGGTGGGCAGTGGCACGTTTGTGAACCACCAGGTGCCACGGCACGCACCCCAAACCCGCAGTGCAGGGCCTGTGCAAGCCGGCCGGCTGTCTCAACGCGGCGATCTGCTGGCGCACCACCACCGCGCCACAGACCTGGAGGTACAACCCTTCACCCCGGGTACGGCGGATTTCAGTGCCTTCCCCGTGGCTTTGTGGCAGCGCTTGCAAAACAAACACTGGCGCAAGGCCTATCCCGACATGCTCGACTACAACGACTCGGGGGGGTACGGGCCTCTGCGGCGGGCGGTAGCCGACTACCTGCGGGTATTCCGCAGCGTGCGGCTGGACGCCGACCAGGTCATCATCACCAGTGGCACCCAACAATCGCTGGACCTGTGCACCCGTTTGTTGGCCGACCATGGCGACACGGTCTGGATTGAAGACCCGGCTTATTGGGGTGCGGTCAAGGCCTTCACGGCCACCGATCTCCACCTGCACCCGGTCCCTGTGGACCACCAAGGCCTGGTACCCCCCCATGGCCAGAACACACCCGCCCCACGCTTGATTTACCTCACACCATCACACCAGTACCCCACCGGGGCGGTGATGTCACTGGCCAGACGCCAACAGGTGCTGGCCACCGCCGCCACCCATGGCGCTTGGGTACTGGAAGACGACTACGACAGCGAGTTCCGCTTCAGTGGCCCACCCATGTCGTCCCTGCAAGGTTTGGATACAGATGGACGGGTGCTCTACATGGGTACGTTTTCCAAGGTGCTGTACCCGGGCCTCAAATTGGGTTATTTGGTGGTGCCCAAGGCCTTGGTCGCTGATTTCAAAGCCGCCCATTACGACCTGAACCGGCCCGGCCAGATGCCCTTGCAAGCCGCATTGGCCGAATTCATCGAGATGGGGCATTTCGCCAGCGCCTTGCGGCGCGCACGGCTGACCTACGCCGAACGGCGACGGGCCTTGGTGTTGGCGTTGCAACCGGCCCTGGCCGCGGGCAAAGCCACGGTATCGGGCACAGAACAAGGTTTGCACCTGTGCCTGTTGTTGCCAGATGGCTCCAAGGACAAAACCCTGGCCCTACAGCTGGCCCGCCTAGGCTTGACCGTGCGGCCACTGTCGGCCTACACGCTGGACCGGCAAGACCTGCAAGGTCTGGTCATCGGTTACGGCTACGCGCCTTTGGCCGCCATCCAACGCCACGGGCCTGCGGTGTCGCAAGCGCTGCTGGCGGCGGGAACGGGCTGACCCGGCTCAACCCACCAGGTCGCGCCAGCGGTGCCACCACATGCCCAGGGCCAGGGTGGGGGTGCGAAACCAGGGCCCACCCGGGAAAGGCCGGTGTTTCAAACGGGTGTACAGGTCCAGCCCTTCGGACTGGCCCACGATGGCTTCGGCCACCAACTGCCCGGCCAGGCCAGTCAGGGCCACCCCATGGCCACTGAACCCCTGAAGGTAGTAGACACGGCCACCCAAACGGCCGAAGTCGGGGGCGCGGTTCATGCTGATGTCGACAAAGCCACCCCACACGTGGGTCACGGCCACACCGGCCAACTCGGGAAACACCTCACACATGCGCTGCTGCATCAAAGCTTTCAAGCCCTTGGGTGTGCGTGTGGTGTAACTCACACGGCCACCAAACAACAAGCGGCGATCGGCCGACAAGCGGAAATAGTCCAACACAAAATTGTTGTCGCACACAGCCGCGTTGCGGGGCATCAAGCGGGCGCACAGGTCGGGGTCCAGCGGCTCGGTAGCGATGATGTAGGTGCCCACTGGCATCACCCGTGGGGCCAAACGGGGGGCCAGTTGTGGTGCGTGTTCGGCCAAGGTGCAGTTGCCCGCCAGCACCGCGTGACCGGCACGCACCTCGCCTTGGGGGGTGCGCACCACCACACCCTGTGGGCCCTGCGACAAACCCACCGCTGGGCTGTCCTCGAACACCTGCACCCCCAACGACAGGGCCGCTGCTGCCAAACCCAATGCGTACTTCAAAGGGTGCAGGTGGCCCGACACCGCCTCGTAGGCTGCTGCGTGGTACCGGTCTGTACCGATCAAACGGTGAACGCCTGGGCCAGTCGCCACCTCGCACACCAAACCGTAATCGCGTTCCTGGACCTCAAGGTCTTTTAGCAGAGCGCGCGCCTTGCGGGGGGAGTCGGCCACGTACAAGTAACCCCGCACCCAATCGCAATCGATGCCAAACCGCGCGGTGCGCGCGTCTATCAAACGCACCGCAGCCAGCGACATGTCCCAAGCCCGGCGGGCATCGGCACGCCCCAACTGCTGCTCGAACACACCCTGCCCGCTGGCGTAACCCACAATGGCCTGCCCCCCATTGCGGCCACTGGCACCCGTGCCCACACGCTCGGCCTCCAGAACCACCACACGGTGGCCACGTTGGGCCAGTTCGATCGCTGCGCTCAAGCCGGCAAAACCAGCCCCCACCACCACGGTGTCGGCCACCATAACCCCTTGCAGGGCGGGCGCTGGAGCCGGGCGCTGCACCGACGCCTCGTAATAGCTGTTCTGGTTCAGCTGGGTGTCGGAGCGGAGGATTTGGGGTTTGAACATGGCACGGGCTGTGTGGGTGCAGGCCACACCATACCGCCACGGCCACCATAGGCCTGGTGCCAATTCACCTCAAGCGCCAGGGTCAACCCAAGGCTTTTTGCTGGGCAGCCAACAGCGCCCCTGCCCACAAGGCCACCGCCGAAAACACCAGACCCCGGGCCAAACCACCAGGGCCGTCGGCGATCCAGCCCACCACGGTGGGCCCCACGATCTGGCCGGCCGCAAACACGGTGGTGAACGCGCTGATGCCCAGCGGCCAGTGGTGCGTGGGCAAGTTGTGTCGAACAAACGCTGTGGTGGACGCCACCACCGACAAAAACACACCACCAAACAACAAGCCCGACACCAACACCACGGGCCACGCGCCGGTCAGCGCGGGTAACACGGTGGCCAAACCCAGCAGGGCGTTCAACCGGGATTGGGGGCGCCCATCCTTGTACCGGTCCAACAACCCCGCCCACACCCTGGAAGACGCCACCACCGCCAAGCCCAGCAGCGTGTAAAACACCGTGACCTGCCCGGCGGGGGTGCCCTGGTCGCGCAACAAAGCGATCACAAAGGTCATGTAGCCGATGTAGCCGATACCAAAGCAGGTGTACCCGGCCAGCACCGGCCAAAACCGCCGCCACGGCAGGCGCTCCCCTGCGTTGGAACCCGTTGCGCCAGGTGCACCGGCTAAGGGTGCAGGCACATGGGCGGTTTGAACCGCCAGGCGGTCCAAGGCCCGCAGCACCCACACCAGCCCGGTGGCAGCCACGCCACACAAAGCGGCCAAACACCACCACGCCCAGGCCCAGCCATGGGGCTGCGCAATGGCCGCCGCCAACACCACTGGCACCACCACTGCGGAGGCGGCAATGCCCCAACCCGTACCGCCGTAGTACAAACCGAGCAACAAGCCACTGCGGCTGGGCCACAAGGCGCCCAAGCGGGCCGCCAACAAACCACCGGCCACAAACACCCAGGCGCTGGCCACACCGGCCATCAGGCGCTGCAACAGCAGGGGCCCAGCGGCCACAAAAAACCCACTGGCGGCCATGAACACACCCGCCAACACCGCACCCCACACCAACAGGCGGCCTGGCCCCCAACGCCGCATCAACCAAGGTGTAGACAAGGCACCCAACAGGTAACCCACCGCGTTGGCGGTGTTCATGGCGCCGGCCAGCGTGTAGCTCCACCTCAGGTCCAGGCGCATAGGGGGCAACAACAAGCCGTAAGCAAAACGGGTGATGCCCAACGACACCGCCGCGCCCAGCGACAAGGCCAAGGCCACGACCCACACCGAGGTGGGTGGGGTATCTGAATCGGCACCGGACATCTTGGCGGACATGGCTGGTGATTGTGAGCCCAATCCTTCTACCGGGCAGAAAAAGGATGCCAGCGTTTGAGCAACAACGCGTTGGACAACACGCTCACAGAACTCAAGGCCATGGCCGCTCCGGCCACCACCGGGTTCAAATAGCCCAAAGCCGCCAGGGGTATACCTGCCACGTTGTAGGCAAAGGCCCAAAACAGGTTTTGGCGGATTTTGGCCACGGTTTTGGCCGAGATGTCCAACGCCGCGGCCACCAAACGCGGTTCGCCCCGCATCAAGGTGATGCCCGCAGCGTGCATGGCCACATCCGAGCCGCCTTGTGCCTGGCCCATGGCCATGCCCACATCGGCGGCGGCCAAGGCTGGCGCGTCGTTCACCCCGTCGCCCACCATGGCCACGTGGTGCCCCCCATTTTTTAAACGAGCGACCACCGCCGCTTTGTCGCCGGGTAGCACCTCGGCCAACACCTCACCGGCAGCGGGGTCCAAACCCAGGCGTTGGGCCATGGCCTCGGCGGCCGCGCGGTTGTCTCCTGACACCATCACCACACGCAAACCGCGCGCCCGCAACTCGGCGATGGCCTGCGCCGCACCGGGTTTGGGTTCGTCGGCAAAACCGAACACCGCCAAAGCTTGTGTGCCCACCGCCAACACCGACACCGTGGCGCCTTGGTCTTGCAAGCCCTGTGCAGCGGCCGACAAGGAGCCCAGCGCCACGCCCAGTTCGGCCATCCACACCAAACTGCCCAACACCAAAGGGCTGCCTTGCACATCACCACGGGTGCCGCGCCCGGGCACCGCTTGTACCAGAGCGGCCTGCAAAACCGGCGCACCGGTGGCGGCTGCAGCGGCCACCACCGCTTTGGCCAAAGGGTGTTCGCTGGCTTGTGACAAGGCCGCTGCGGCTTGCAGCACCTGGTCCTTTTCAGCCCCAGGCACAGCGGTCCACCCCACCAAGCGCGGTTGGCCCATGGTCAAGGTCCCTGTTTTGTCGAAGGCCACTGTGTCCACACGGTGGGCATTCTCCAAGGCCTCGGCGTCTTTGATCAACACCCCTTGGCGGGCCGCCACACCGGTCCCGGCCATGATGGCTGCCGGCGTGGCCAAACCCAGTGCGCAGGGACAAGCGATCACCAACACCGCCACCGCATGCACCAGCGCCTCTTCTATGGGCGCCCCACTCCACAGCCAGCCCAACACCGTCAACAGGGCCACCACCAGCACAAACGGTACAAACACCGCCGCGACCCGGTCCACCAACCGTTGCACCGGGGCTTTGTGGGCTTGTGCATCTTCCACCATGGAGATGATCCGGTTCAGAACACTTTGTGTGCCCACCGCCAGCACGCGCAGATGCACCGCCCCATCGCCGTTCAAGCTGCCACCGGTCAGGGTGTCGCCCACCTGGCGGTGCACCGGCATGGGTTCACCGGTCAACATCGATTCGTCAACCTGGGTTAGACCTTGCACCACGGTGCCATCGGCAGGCACACGTTCACCGGGTTTCACCAACACCGTGTCACCCACCAGCAACTCGGCCACAGGCACATCGGTGGGTTCTTCGCGCAGCACACCATCAGGCAAGAGGTGTGCGGTCTCGGGCCGCAAGGCATGCAAGGCTCTGATCGCGTCTGTGGTTTGGCGCTTGGCACGGGCTTCCAACCACTTGCCCAGCAACACCAGGGTGATCACCACCGCCGAACCCTCGTAGTACAGGTGCACCATCTCGCCCGGTTCGGCTTGCCACCACAACCACGTGCTCAACAACCAACCCGCGGTGGTGCCGATGGACACCAACAACTCCATGTTCCCTGTGCCTGCTTTTAAAGCATGCCAAGCCGCCTTGTAAAAACGCGCACCCAACACAAATTGCACAGGTGTGGCCAACACAAACTGCCACTTGGCGTCCAGCATCCAATGCCGGCCCAACAGGTCACCCACCATGGGCAACACTAAAGGCAAGGACAACAACGCACCCCACAACACCGGCCAGGCGTCGGCGGGCAAACCCCAGCGGGTGGGTATCTCGTTGTCAACCTCGACGGCCCGGGGTTCGTAACCGGCATCGCGAACCGCGCGCTGCACACGGGCCGCCGCCATATCTGGTTGGGTCAAGTCACCCGCAGGGTGCCACCGCACCCGGGCCGTTTCGGTGGCCAGGTTCACGGTGGCGCTTTCAACGCCGGGCAAACGGGCGATCGCCTTTTCCACCCGGGTCACACAAGAGGCACAGGTCATGCCCCCTATGCCCAGGTCCCATTCACAAACCGCTTCTGTGGTACCGGTGGTGTCTGATGTGTTCATGGGGGCAGTATGAACCTTTCCACCCTCTATTGACCTTCCCATGGTGTCAAGGTTCATACTGCGGCTTGTCAATCTGTTCAACCCACAAGGACCTTCCCATGAGCATCACACTCAACGTCACCGGCATGACCTGCGGCCATTGCGAAAAAGCCGTCACACAAGCGGTGCGCCGCGTCGATCCCCAAGCCCAGGTGCAAATCGACAGGGCGCACAACCAGGTGGTTGTCGACAGCCAGCAACCCCAAACGGCCATTGCACAAGCCATACGCGACGAGGGTTACCAAGTGGAAGCCGGTCACCAAACCGTTTCATAACTTTACACAGCGGCCAAATTGCTGCACAAGCGGTTCACTTGGGGCGACCACA
>JBEBBB010000165.1:0-5841 GCA_041158605.1 Pseudomonadota bacterium | reverse complement strand
TAGGCGTTCAGCACCCAGGACAAGGTGGCCACGGTACTGCCATGGAAGCTTTGGCGCAGCGCGTCGAAGGCCGCGAACAGCATCGTTGAATCCAACGACACCAAAAAGACGGCGCTGCTGGAGACCCAGAACGCCAGCCAGGGTGATTCATGATGGTCATCATATTTTGGGGCGCGTTGAGGGCTGAAGCTATCTGGCATGGCTGGGAATGTTCAGGTGGGAGTGCCGTGGCGCTGGACCAGCGCCTCGCGGGTCTGCGCCAGCAAGGCGCGGCCCGCCGCGCCGCCCAAGGTGCGCGCCAGCTGGAGCGAGCCGACCATGGTGGCGGTCACAACCCCTGCTTCGGCGGGAGCGGTGCCGGCGGGCAGCGCCTCGGCCACCAGCGCCACCAGGGCCCGCACCTGGCGGCGTGCTTCGGCCCGAACGGCATCGCCTTGACGCGCCATGTCGGACGCGAGTGCAGCGACCACACAACCCTGCTCTGCCCGGTCGAGGTTCGAGTCGTGGAGGTAAGCCCCGACCAGCGCGGCAAAGCCCGACTGGCCTTTGGCCACCCGGCGCGCCACCGCTTCAGACAGGGCCGCCTGGTTGTCGACCCCGGCGCGTTGCATGGCCTCGACCACCATGGCCTCGCGCGAGGCGAAGTGGGCGTAAAAACCACCATGCGTCAAACCGGCCTCTTTCATGATGTCGGCAACGCCCACGCCACGGTAGCCTGCTCGGCGTATGGCTCGCGATGCGACGTCGACGATGCGTTCGTGGCTGAGTGATTTGCGTGTGATAGCAGGTTGCATGATGGTCATCATATTATGGCCATCATGTGGTGGCGTCAAGTCGTGTTCTACGCGCTGCGCCGGACAGCCCCAAAGACTGGGTTGCAGCCAGCCTGCGCTCCATTAGCCGACAATGGACTCTGCCATGTCCAGCCCCACCAGCCCCACCAGCCCCACCAGCCCCACCAGCCGCCGCCACGTCTTGGCCGCCACGCCCGCGTGGCTGGCCGCTGCGGTTTGGTCCCTGCCCACCTGGGCCGCCGACCCTGCGTCCCAGGGCTTCGCCCCCCGTTTGTGTGCCACGCCCGCAGATTGGGGGTCTCTGCAGGCCCGGCGCTTGGCCGACCCCGACCTGGACCGGCTGGTCAACGCGCTGCTGGACCGAGCCCGCAAAGACCTGGTGCGCCCGCCGCTGCAACGCCAGCTTGAGGGGCGCCGGCTGTTGGGCGTGGCCCGCGAGTTCATCCGCCGCAGCCTGCAGTGGGCGTTCGCGTACAGGCTCACCAGCGACCCGATGTTCCTGGACCGGGCGGTGTTGGAGATGCGCGGCGTGTCGGGTTTTGTCGACTGGAACCCCAGCCATTTCCTGGATGTGGCCGAAATGACAACTGGCATGGCGCTGGCCTGCGATTGGCTGGGGGCCGACCTGGCACCCGCAGACCGCGCGGGTTTTGTATCGGCGGTGGTTGATCGGGGTATAGGCCACGCCCGGCATGGGCACAAGGCCTTTGGCTACACCCACAACTGGAACCAGGTGTGCATCGGCGGCATGGTGTTGGGCGCCCTGGCGGTGGGGGACGGGCACCCGCAGCTGGTGGCCGACCTGATGCGGGCGGCGCAGCAAGGTGTGTTGCTGGGGTTGGACGCGTACCGACCGGATGGTGTCTACCCAGAAGGCCCCGCCTACTGGGACTATGGGACCTGTTATTCGGTGTTGCTGGTTTCTGCGCTGCGCGCCACCCTGGGCACCGATTGGGGCGTGCTGGACGCCGCGGGCTTCAAAAGCAGCGCTCGCTTTTTTGCACAGGCCACAGGCCCGTCTGGCAAGACCTTCAACTTCGCCGATGGGGGCGAGTGGCCAGCCTTTCCGTGCGCCTTGCCCTACCTGGCCCGCGAGCTGCAGCAGCCCGACCTGCTGGCCCCGATGCGGCAGATGGTACGGACCGGTCGGGGGTTGTCAGACCGGTTTGCACCGTTGAGTGCGCTCTGGTGGCCTGTGGCGACCGCCGCTCCAACCGGGGCCACCGCCTTTGTGGGCCAGGGCGCGCAACCGGTCGCCATTTGGCGAGGGTCCTGGCAGGACCCCAACACCTGGTGGCTGGCAGTCAAAGGCGGTGGGGCCGCGCACAACCACGCCCACATGGACGCTGGCACCTTTGTGCTCGACATGGACGGCGTGCGGTGGGCGAAAGACCTGGGCATGCAAGACTACAACAGCCTGGAATCCAAGGGCATCGACCTTTGGGCCATGGGTCAGAACGCCGCGCGGTGGCAGGTTTTTCGGCTGTCGGCCCTGGCCCACAACACACTGACCGTTGATGGCCAGCCGCACAACGCCCGTGGCATGGCCACGTTGCGCCTGTTGGACAGCGCTCTGGTTGAGATCGACCTCACGCCCGCCCTGTTGCCCGGTGTGGTCAGCAGGGCCACCCGGAGGGTCCAATTCCTGGGGGACGGTGTGCAAATGGACGATGAGGTGCGGGGCGCCCGCCTGGGCAGCAGCATCCGTTGGGCCATGAACACCGAGGCCGATGTGTCGGTCGAGGGGGGTGTGGCGGTTCTCAGCCAAAAGGGCAAACGTTTGGTCATCCGTTTTGAAGGCACACCCCACCGCCTGGCGGTGCTGGACCTGGCCGCGCCCAGGCAGGCCCACGACGCGCCCAACCCCAACGTCAAACAACTGGTGGTGACCGGCCAGACCCAGCCTGGTGGTGCTTGGCGGTTGAGCGCCCGGTTTACACGGGGTTGACCGGGCCAGGGAGACCGCCCCGCACGCACCGCCGGGCTGGCCGGTTTCGGCTACAGTGCCCGGATACAGGATACCCCCGAACCTTGGCGATGCTGCAACGCTTGCGGCTGGCTATGGCCCAGATCGAGGCTGAGTCAGGCTTTCAATACCTGATGCCCCAAGCGTTTGGACACCGATGCTGCGCACTCTTGTGCGGCCCGCGCTTGGGGGCCATCCCAAGTGTGGTCAAACGAGGTGCTGCGCCCCATCAGTGTGATACCCAAAACGATGTTGCCGGAATAGTCAAACACCGGTGCTGCAAAAGAGCAGATACCCGGGGTTGGGTTGTTGATGGAACGTGACAAACCGTGCTTGCGGACCTCCGTCAACATTTGTTGCACGCTTTCGGGGTCTATGGGGCTGGCGATGTCGGGGCCCAGCCGGCGGCTGTCTTCGGCCATGGATTCTTCAATCAGGCGCGATGGCAGGAAGGCCGCAAACAACCGGCCGGTTGCGGTGCCCGCCAGCGACATCACGGTACCGGTTCGGATGTTGGTGTGCAACGGGTAGATCGCGTCAAACAGGTACACGATGGTGGGTCCCTGGTTGCCCCAAA
Organism: Pseudomonadota bacterium; assembly: GCA_041158605.1. Classification (GTDB taxonomy): domain Bacteria; phylum Pseudomonadota; class Gammaproteobacteria; order Burkholderiales; family Burkholderiaceae_C; genus JBEBBB01. Next base: position 2,504 of record JBEBBB010000165.1, on the reverse strand, counting down.
CCGACAGGGCGACGCTGTGCCCTGTTTCCCGTGCCAAGGCATCGGCAAAAGGTGTCGCTTCCCGAACAGGGTTGAGCATGCGCAGGCTGACCAAACCGAGTTGAATGGCGGTGGGGCCTAGCCAGTAGTACCCACTGGAGGGCTCCTGGGTCACCAGCCCCAACTTGGAATAGCTCACCAAGTAGGGGTGCGCCTTGCCGGGCAACATGTTTGCTGCACGCGCCAAGTCACGCAACGCCATGGGTCGTCCATGCGCGCCCAAGGCCAACAGCAGTTGCCCACCCACTTCAATCGATTGGATGCCGCGGCGCTCTTTCTCGCCGCTGGTTTCGTTGCCGTCGCTGTCTGGGTCTGAGGTCATGGGCATCTCCTGGTCGTTAGATTTTAACAAGTTCGTTTGATAGGGGTAAACCATTAGCATAAGAATAACGCGTTTAACCTAAACTAACGACATCAACCGATCAACAAACCCCTTTTGGGCGGAGATGGCAATGGCAGGGCAAGTGGCTGAATACGACGTGGTGGTGGTGGGAACGGGCGCATCGGGGATGTCCGCTGCGGTGACGGCCGCCCACGAAGGTTTGAAGGTGTTGGTGCTGGAGAAGGCCCCGGTTTATGGGGGCACCACCGCACGCTCGGGCGGGTGGTTGTGGATTCCGGGCACCCGTTTGGCAAAAGAACAGGGCATTGAGGAGCCCGTTGGTGCAGCGCGGGCGTATTTGAAGCACGAGGCCACCACGCACTTTGACAGCGAACGGGTTGAAGCCTTTCTTCAAAATGGACCGAAGGCCATCGATTTTTTTACACAAAAAACCTGTGTCCAGTTCGACATGCCGCCGGTGTTCCCCGACTACCACGCCGAGGCACCCGGTGGTTTGCCCGGTGGCCGTTCCATGGTGACCCGTCCTTTTGATGCACGGGAACTGGGGTCAAGGGTGGCGCAGTTGGCTCCCCCTGTCCCCGAGTTGACGGTTTTCGGCATGATGTTGGGGTCTGGCAAAGAACTGTGGCACTTTCTGCGCGCGTTCAAATCGCTGGAGTCCTTTTGGTACGTGACCAAGCGGTTCGCTGGTCATTTGATGGATGTGGTGCGCCACGGGCGGGGCATGACATTGACCAACGGGAACGCGTTGGCTGGCCGTTTGGCCAAAGCCGCCATGGACCTCCAAATCCCGGTTTGGTTGTCCTCTCCCGTTAAAAAGCTCGTCGTAGAAGGCGATGCGGTGGTGGGGGTGACGGTGTTGCGTGAGGGCCAGCCGGTTGAGGTGCGTGCGCGCCGTGGTGTGGTACTCGCTTGCGGGGGGTTCCCGTACGACATTGAGCGGCGCAAGGCGCTGTTTCCGCACGCGCCGACAGGCCGTGAACATTTCACGCCCTCACCAGAACTGAACACCGGCGATGGCTTGCGATTGGGTGAAATGGTCGGCGGCTGGGTCGATGCCACGATCCCCAACGCGGCGGCTTGGTGCCCCACATCTGTCACCCAGCGCAGCGATGGCACACAAGGCGTGATGCCGCACTTCATCGACCGGGCGAAACCTGGCGTGATCGCGGTGACACGGGATGGGAGGCGTTTCACCAACGAGGCCTTGTCTTACCATGACTTCATACAAGCCTTGGTGAAAGCTTGCCAAGGTCTGCCTGAGGTGACCTGTTGGCTGGTGTGTGACCACGCGCACCTGCGCGAGTACGGTTTGGGGTGTGTGGCGCCTTTCCCGCTGCCGATAGGAAAACACCTGAAAAACGGGTACCTGAAACGTGGCAGTACCTTGGCTGCACTGGCTCAAGAAACAGGCTTACCGCTTGCAGCCTTGGAGGAGGAGGTCAAGACCTTTAACCGCGATGCGGTGAACGGGGTTGACAGCCGTTTTGGAAAAGGGAGCACAGCTTACAACCGGTACCAGGGCGACTCCATGGTCCAGCCCAACCCGTGTATGGCCCCCATCCAAAAGGGCCCCTACTACGCCATCAAGATCGTCGTCGGCGAAATTGGGACGTTTGCGGGTCTCGCGACCGACGCCTCTTGCCAAGTGTTGACCCGGGACAAGCGCAAGGTCAAAGGTTTGTACGCGGTGGGCAACGATGCCGCCAGCATCATGGGTGGAAATTACCCTGGGGCTGGTATCACCCTCGGTCCCGCGCTGACCTTTGGTTATGTCGTGGGGCGGGTTCTGGCCCACGGTGAGGCGTCGGCGTACAAGGCCGTGCACGAGCCGCTGGCGGCTTGAAGCCACGACACCCCCTTTTTTCACACAAATAAAGAGATCGACATGGAGATCACATCCAACATGGCACCGCAGGTGCTGCTGGGCAAAACCGCTCTGGTCACAGGCGGTGGACAAGGCATTGGCCGCGCAATTGCCAAGGGTCTGGCCAAAGCAGGTGCCAAGGTCATCGTGACCGACCTGACCGAAGACAACGCCAAAAGCGTTGCACAGGAACACACCCAAGCAGGTGGGAGTGCCACGGCATACCGTCTGGACGTCACCTCCGCAGAACAGTGC
>JBEBBB010000164.1:0-5629 GCA_041158605.1 Pseudomonadota bacterium | reverse complement strand
CCACGTTTTGCGAAAAGCTGGTGTAGGGGAAGGTGTTGAAGATGCCGCCGATCAGGGTACCCAGGCCGTCGGTGCGCAAACCGGCGGTCAGCGCGGACCGGTCCACTTTTTTGCCGGTCATTTCGCCCAAGGCCAGGAACATGCCGGTGGATTCGATCATCACCACCACCATCACCAGGGTCATGGTCAGGATCAGCACCGGGTCGAACACCGGTGTGGCGATTTCAAACGGCAATACCAGGTCGAACCAGCCGGCTTTGGCCACCTTGTCAAAAGACATCAGGCCGCTGGCTGTGGCGATGACCCCACCGATCACAATGCCCAACAGCACCGAGATGTTAGCGACAAACCCCTTGGCGAACTTGGCGATCAGCAAAATCGATGCGAGCACCACCGCCGCGATGGTGATGTGTGCCGGCTGGGCGTACAAGGGGTTGGGTACGCTGCTGGCCAGCGCCAAACCTTTGGGCACCGCCGGTACCGCACCGTTGGCGGCCTGGGCGCCCACATCGGCCAGCCACTTGGCGTGTTCGGGGTTGACCACACTGGGGGCCGTGGGGCCAAAGGGGTTGCCAAATATCCAGTTGATGCCGATGCGCATCAGGCTGATCCCAATGACCGCGATGATGGTGCCGGTGACCACGGGCGGGAAAAACCGCAGCATGCGGCTGACGAGCGGGGCGATGGCGATCGAGATGACCCCGGCGCCAATGATGGCCCCAAAAATCAAGCCTGCGCCCTGAACGCCTGGGTTGCTGTTGGCCATGGCCACCATAGGGCCCACGGCTGCAAACGTGACACCCATCATCACCGGGAGTTTGATGCCGAACCACTGTGTCGCCCCCAAGGATTGGATCAAGGTGACCAGGCCACAACAAAACAGGTCGGCCGAGATGAGCATGGCCACCTGTTCGGGGCTGAGCTTGAGCGCCCGCCCCACAATAAGGGGCACCGCAACCGCGCCGGCGTACATCACCAGCACGTGTTGCAGGCCCAACGCGGTGAGCTTGCCCGTGGGCAGCCGTTCGTCTACGGGGTGGGTGGTGTTCATCGGGTCTCCTGTGGCTGTTGCGGCTTTATTGCATGCAAAACTGTATACAAATTATGTGGACAAAAAAAAGAAACCGGCACCGGGGTAAACCCTGGGCCGGTTCGGTGGGGGCCAGCGGTCTGGCCCGGGTGGGTAGGGCTTAACGCGGGTGGTTGGCGCTGGCCACGGCCAAGGCCGTCATGTTGAGCACGCGGCGCACGGTGGCGGCCGGGGTCAGGATGTACGCTGTGCCAGCAGTGCCCATGAGCACCGGGCCCACGGTCACGCCACCGCTGGTGGTGGTTTTGAGCACGTTGTACAGGATGTTGGCCGCGTCCAGGTTGGGGCAGACCAGCAGGTTGGCCGAACCGGAGAGGGTGGAATCGCCCAAATAGGCGCTGCGGATTTCGGGCTGCAGGGCCGCGTCACCGTGCAACTCGCCGTCGCACTCGATGTCGGGGTGTTGGGCCACAAACAGGTCGCGGGCCAGTCGCATTTTCCGGGCCGACGCGCGTTTGGACGAGCCAAAACTGGAGTGCGACAAAAACGCCACCTTCGGGGGCAGGCCAAAACGCTGCACCTCCTGGGCCGCCATGTGGGCGATCTCGGCCAGCTGTTCGGCGCTGGGGTCTTCGTTGACGTAAGTGTCGGCGATGAACAGCGGGCCGCGGTCGGTCATCAGGGCGTTGACGGCCGCGTAGTTGGTCACATCCGCCCGTTTGCCCAAGATGCTGTCGATGCGCTCCAGGTGGGTGTTGTAGGTGCCCACCAGGCCACAGATCAGGGCGTCGGCATCACCCAGCGACACCATCAGCGAACCGATGATGGTGTTGGAACGCCGCACCGCCGCCTTGGCCACCTCGGGGGTGGCGCCGTTGCGTTTCATCAGCTGGTGGTAATGTTCCCAGTACTGGCGGAAGCGGGGATCGTCTTCGGGGTTCACGTTCTCCACATCGACCCCCAGGCGCATGCGCAGGCCAGCTTTTTCGATGCGTGCGGCGATCACGGCGGGCCGCCCAATCAGGATCGGGGCGGCCAGGCGGTCGTCGATGGCCATTTGCGCGGCGCGCAGCGCGCGCTCGTCCTCGCCGTCGGCGTAGGCCACGCGTTTGCGGTTGTCGGCCACGGCCTTGGCAGCGTTGAAGATGGGCCGCATCAGGATGCCGGTCTGGTACACAAACCGGCCCAGGCTCTCTTTGTAGGCCTCCATGTCGGTGATGGGGCGGGTGGCCACACCCGAATCGGCAGCGGCCTGGGCCACCGCAGGGGCGATGCGCAGGATCAGGCGCGAATCAAAGGGCTTGGGAATGATGTAGTCCGGGCCAAAGGTCAAGTCCTGGCCCACGTAGGCGGACGCCACCTCTTCGCTGATGTCGGCTTTGGCCAGTTCGGCGATTTCGCGCACACAGGCCAGCTTCATGGCCTCGGTGATTTTGGTCGCGCCACAGTCCAAGGCGCCCCGGAAAATGTAGGGGAAACACAGGACGTTGTTGACCTGGTTGGCGTAGTCGGAGCGGCCGGTGGCGATGATGCAGTCGGGCCGCGCGATTTTGGCCAGCTCGGGGCGGATCTCTGGCTCGGGGTTGGCCAGCGCCAAGATGATGGGTTGCGACGCCATGGACTTGACCATGTCAACGTTCACCACACCTGCGGCCGAGCAGCCCAGGAACACGTCGGCACCGGCCATGGCGTCGGCCAATGTGCGGGCGGTGGTGGTCTGGCAGTAGCGCTGTTTGGAGGCATCCAGCTTACCGGCCTTGGCGTCTTCGCGCTCCGACTGGATCACCCCCTTGGAGTCGCACACCAAAATGTGGCTGGCCTTCACGCCCAAGCCCACCATCACGTCCAGGCAGGCGATAGCCGCCGCGCCGGCGCCCGACACCGCTACCTTGACCTCACCAATGGCCTTGCCGACCAGCTCCAGGCCGTTGAGCAGGGCGGCGCTGGAAATGATGGCCGTGCCGTGTTGGTCGTCGTGGAACACTGGGATGTTCATCCGGTCGCTGAGTTTTTTCTCGATGTAAAAACACTCGGGCGCCTTGATGTCTTCCAGGTTGACACCGCCCAGCGTGGGCTCCATGGCGGCGATGATGTCCACCAGCTTGTCGGGGTCGCGCTCGGCCAGTTCGATGTCGAACACGTCCACGCCCGCGAATTTTTTGAACAGGCAGCCCTTGCCCTCCATCACCGGTTTGCCCGCCAGCGGGCCGATGTCACCCAAGCCCAGCACCGCGGTACCGTTGGTGATGACCCCTACCAGGTTGCCCCGGCTGGTGTAGTCGGCGGCGAGGGACGGGTCGGCCTGGATGGCCAGGCAGGGAAAGGCCACACCTGGCGAGTAGGCCAAGCTCAGGTCGCGTTGGTTGGACAGGGGTTTGGTCGGTTGGACCGCGATTTTGCCTTTGGTGGGGGCGCGGTGGTATTCGAGTGCGGCGTCGCGCAACGCCTGTTCAGCGGGTGTCATGTGTTGTCGTTGGAGGTTGTCTGTTGTTGGGGTCTGTTCCGACCCTTGGCAGACCAGTGTAACCAAGGTGACTGGCTTCAAGCGCAGCGTTCAGGCCGGATGTGCCATGTGCACCCCGGGTGCGGGTGGGGCGCTCGCCCCAGCACCCCGGGCGAAGGTGACCACGTGGTCCACCTCCGCACGTATGCCGATCCACTCGCCGATCGCGTGGTTGTGGTGCGAGGGCACATGGGTCATCACGGTTTCGCCGGTGGGCAGGCGCAGGGTGTACAAAAACTCCGACCCCCTGAACGCCTTGCGAACAATTTCGGCCTTCACCGGGGCGTTGTCGTCGTGCACGATGTCGTCGGCGCGCAGCAGCACGTCGCACAGCCCCGCTTCGTAAGCGCTGGGCAGTGGGCACTCCTCCAGGTCCTGCAAGGCACCCAAGGGGGTATGCACCACCACCTCACCGCCCACCTGTTCGATGCGGGCCGGCGCAAACACCCCGTGCCCTATGAACTCGGCCACAAACCGGGTAGCAGGTCGGTGGTAGAGCGCGTAGGCGTCATCCCACTGGTGCAACTGGCCCCCGTGCATCACGCCTATGGTGTCGCCAATGGCAAAGGCCTCCAGCTGGTCGTGGGTCACAAACAAGGCGGTGGCACCAGCGGCTTTTAAGATGCCCCGGACCTCGTGGGCCAGGCGCTCGCGCAGATCCACGTCCAGGTTGGAAAACGGTTCGTCCAGCAGCAGCAGCTTGGGGCTGGGGGCCAAGGCCCGGGCCAAGGCCACCCGTTGTTGTTGGCCACCCGACAACTCGTGGGGGTGCCGGCCCTGCAGGCCATCCAACCCCACCAGGGTCAGCACCTCTTGAACCCGCGCTGCTCGCTCGGGGGCTGGCAGGTGATTCAAACCAAAGCCCACGTTGCGCGCCACGTCCAGGTGGGGGAAGAGGGCGTAGTCTTGGAACACCATGCCGATGCGGCGGTGTTCGGCGGCCACGTGGGTGTGGGCGCTGCTCACGGTGTCACCCTGCAGCTGGATCTGGCCCGCCTGTGCCCGCTCCAGCCCGGCCACCGCCCGCAACAGGGTCGTTTTGCCACAACCCGAGGGGCCTATCAACACCCCTATGTCCCCTGCGCGCAAGCCCAGCGACACCGGGCCCACAGCCGGTTTGGCCGCACCGGGGTACTGGATGCGCAGTTGTGTGACAGACAGGAACATGTGGGCATTGTAGATAATCACGATTCTCATTTGCGTTGTTTGCCCCAAAATCCACCCATGTTGCGTGTTGTGTCCTCCGCTTTGCTGGCCCTGCTGGCTGCCGTTTTGGTGCTGCCCGTGCTGGCACTGGTGGCGTCTTGGGCGCAATGGGACGCGCAAGCCCGTTCGGTGCTGGGCGAGATGGCCGCCACCGTGTTACCCGCCTACGCCGGCACCTCATTGGGCCTGTGCGTGTTGGTCGCTGTGGGTGTGGGGGCGGTGGGCATGGCCACTGCCAGCGCGGTGACCCTGTTCGATTTTCCTGGGCGCCGGTTTTTCACCTGGGCCTTGCTCCTGCCCTTGGCCATGCCCGCCTACGTGGTGGCCTACGCCTACACCGACTTTTTGCAGTTTGCGGGGCCTTTGCAAACCCTGTTGCGCGAGACTTTCGGTTGGCGTGGTCGGGTGTTTCCCGAGGTGCGCAACCTGTGGGGGGCCGTGTGGGTGTTCACCTTCGCCCTGTATCCCTATGTGTACCTGCTGGCCCGAACGGCCTTGTCGGAGCGGGCCGTGCAACTGATGGAGGCCGCGCGCCTGTTGGGCGCACCCTTGTCACGCCGGGTGCGCGAGGTGGCCTTGCCCCTGGCCCGACCGGCTGTGGCCGCTGGGGTGGCCTTGGCGTTGATGGAAACGCTGGCCGATTTTGGGGTGGCCAGCTATTTCGGGGTGCAGTCCTTCACCGCCGGCATCTACAAGGCCTGGTTGGTGATGGACAACCGGAACGCGGCGGCCCAGCTGGCCACCATGCTGCTGTTGGTGGTGGCGGTGTTGCTCTGGTTGGAACACCGGGCCCAGCGCCGCATGCGTTTTGCCGCGTTGCGGGGCATGCGATCGTCCGCTGCCGATGCGCAGCCTGTGCGCTTGCAGGGGCGCCGCGCCGCCGTGGCCGT
>JBEBBB010000163.1:0-3023 GCA_041158605.1 Pseudomonadota bacterium | reverse complement strand
TTGGACCCCCGCAACCCTTGGGTGGCGGCCGATGCGCAGCAGGTGCGCCAAGTGGTGCACAACCTGGTGCAGAACGCCCAAGATGCCACCCCAGTGGGTGCGGGGCCTGTGTTGTTGCGGACCCGTTTGTCCGACAGCGGGCAGTGGGTGCGGCTGCAGGTTTTGGACCGCGGCGCGGGTTTCAGCGAGCCCATCTTGCAGCGGGCTTTTGAACCCTACGTGACCACCAAAACCAAGGGCACGGGCTTGGGCTTGGCGGTGGTCAAAAAAATCATGGACGAGCATGGGGGGCGCATCGAAATCGCCAACCAACCGTCGGATGCGGCGTACAGCGGCGCCCAAGTGTCGTTATCATTCAAGGTTGCAAATTTGCAACACAACTGACAGGCAACAGGGACTGGTGGCGGTGCCATGGCAAACATACTGGTGGTCGATGACGAGTTGGGTATACGGGACCTTCTGTTCGAGATCTTGAACGACGAAGGCCACACGGTCGAGCTGGCTGAAAACGCGGCCCAGGCCCGCGCGTTGCGGGCCAGCTACCGGCCCGACTTGGTGTTGCTGGACATCTGGATGCCCGATACCGATGGGGTGACCTTGCTCAAAGAGTGGTCGGCCAGCGGTTTGTTGGGCATGCCCGTGATCATGATGAGCGGGCATGCCACCATAGACACCGCTGTCGAGGCCACACGCATCGGCGCCATGGCCTTTTTGGAGAAACCCATCACCCTGCAAAAACTGTTGCAGGCGGTGGAAAAAGGCCTGAACAAAGCGCCGCCTCGGCCGCCCGCACCCGAGATGCGAGCCGCGCCAACACCCCCTGGTAACGTCACCTATGTGCCTGCGGTGTTGCCGGGTTTGCCGCCGGTGCCGGTGGTGATGGATATCCCCCCCCTGAACATCCAGGCTTTCGACCTGGATGTGCCCCTGCGCGAGGCCCGTGACGCCTTTGAAAAAGCGTATTTCGAGTTTCACCTCTCCAAAGAAAACGGATCCATGACCCGTGTGGCCGAAAAAACCGGCCTGGAGCGGACCCACCTCTACCGCAAACTCAAACAACTCGGTGTGGACCTGACCCGGGGCAAGCGGTCGGGAAACTGACCTTTTTCATCCCAGCGTTTCCCTGATAACTGCGGCCCCTTTGCCTCCTGAGGCAAGGGGCTTTGTGCTTGCGCGCCTGCCACGGTAACGGCAAGACCACCTTGGACCCATATCAGGGTTTTTATGGGTGCATCAATGAAGATTTTGTGCACAATTCATAAATCGTGCACAAAAATCACAAACCTTCGACCGTCTCTGAACAGGCCTTTCAGGCCATGCGCCAGGGCATTCTGTCGGGCACCCATGGTGCTGACAGCAAACTCAAAGTGGAAGCCTTGCAGGCCCTTTATGGGTACTCGAGCAGTCCGTTGCGCGAAGCATTGAACCGTTTGGTGCAAGAGGGTTTGGTCAAGTCTGATGAGCGCAAAGGGTTCAAGGTGGCCCCCATGTCGGCCCAAGATTTGGCCGACATCACCAAGATGCGGCTCATGCTGGATATCCCCGCATTGCAAGAATCTATCCGGTGTGGTGACGACGCGTGGGAGGCCAATGTGGTGGCTGCTTTCCACCGGTTGGAAAAAGTCGAATCCCAGTTGCCTTTGGGTCCAACGGTTTTGGATGCCAACTGGAGCGAGCGCCACCGGAACTTCCATTTGTCGCTGGTACAGGCCTGTCCATCGGCGCGACAGCTGCAATGGAGCATCAGTCTCTTTGATCAGGCGGAGCGCTACCGCTATTTTGCTGCCCGCAGTCGCACAGTCGCCAAGCGCAAGGACGCGGAGCACAGGGCCTTGATGTCGGCTGTGGTGCGGCGCGATGCTGAAACCGCCACGCAGTTGTTGGTGGAGCACATCACCAGCACAGAAAAAAATGTCCTGGCCGCCTTCGCCCTGCAGGCCAGATCCTTACCCTGAACCCGACACCACCCCCACATCGCCATGCTCAATGTTGCCAGACCTACCCCAACCCACTTCGGTGTCTTCGTGACCGATGTGGACAAAATGGTTCATTTCTACACCACCGTTTTTGGCCTTACAGAGACCGACCGCGGTGTGGGTAGAACGTTCAAGGCACCTCTGGTTTTTCTCAGTGCCAGCCCTGATCAGCACCACCAACTGGTGTTGGCAGGTGGCCGTCCGCCCGAGGCGACGTTCAGCACAGTGATGCAACTGTCGTTTGCGGTACCCAGCATCCAGCATTTGCGCACCATCAGAGACAAAGCCGTTGCCCTGGGGGCCACCCGGGTGGTACCGCTGAACCATGGCAATGCGTTGTCGGTTTATTTTGCCGACCCAGAAGGCAACACCGTCGAAATCTACATCGACATGCCTTTTTACATCTCTCAGCCGCACGGGGACCCTCTGGATTTGTCGCAGGACGACGAGACCATTCTGCGAGAGACGGAAGCCATTTGCCGCCAGGACCCCAGCTTCATGCCCATCGCTGACTGGCAGGCCCAATTCGAATCCAAACCGTAAACCCACCACACACAAGGAATCCACATGAAACTGATGTCGTTTGTCCACCAAGGGCGTGAGAGCTGGGGGGCTGTGATCGATACAGACCAGGTTGCAGATCTGGGGCGTGCTCTGCCGCAATACGCCGGCTTGGTTGATTACATAGGCTCGGGGGCGTATTTGGAGGCGGCAGCCCATGTGCAAAACACCCCGCCGCTCCTCAAGCTGTCGGACATCACCTTTTTGCCGGTGATTCCCAAACCCGAAAAAATAGTTTGCGCTGTGCGCAACTACATGGACCACCACCAAGAGGTGCTCGCTGCGGGCATGCAGCGCGAGCTCTCTGAAGAGCCGCCCATCTTTCTGCGGGTGTGGCGGTCGCAAGTGGCGCACGGGCAGCCTATTGTGTGTCCCAAGGTGTCTGACTCTCTTGACTGGGAGGGCGAACTTGCCGTCATCATTGGTAAAGAGGGGCGTAATATCCCAGAGGCCAACGCCTTCGATCACGTGGCGGGTTACTCGTGC
>JBEBBB010000162.1:0-5785 GCA_041158605.1 Pseudomonadota bacterium | reverse complement strand
CACGGACTGGCGGGCGATCACACCAGGCGCCACTTTTTCGATCACATCGGTCATCTTGGCGTTGACCGGACCTTTGCCGTCAATCGGCTGGCCCAAGGCGTTGACCACGCGGCCCACCAGCTCGGGGCCCACGGGCACTTCCAAGATGCGGCCTGTGCACTTGACGGTGTCGCCTTCGGAAATGTGTTCGTACTCGCCCAAGATCACGGCGCCCACGGAGTCACGCTCCAGGTTCAGCGCCAGGCCGAAGGTGGGTTGGCCATCTTTGGTGGCGGCGAATTCGAGCATCTCGCCCTGCATCACATCGCTCAGGCCGTGCACACGCACGATACCGTCGGTCACGGAGACCACGGTGCCCTGGTTGCGCACATCGGCAGAGGGGGCCAAGCCTTCGATGCGGGACTTGATCAGTTCAGAAATTTCTGCGGGATTGAGTTGCATGACTCTTTCCTTCTTTCGTAAGTTGTGACGCTGGGGGACACACCGCGGCTCACGCCGTCAGGGCCACTCTCATTTGTTCCAGGCGGGCTTTGACAGAGGTGTCCAACACCTCATCGCCCACCACCACTCGCACGCCGCCGATCAGCTCGGGCTGCAATTCAACCCGCAGGTTGAGTTTGCGACCAAAGCGCTTTTCAAGAACGCCTGCCAAATCGGCCAGCGCGGTGCTGTCGATGGCATAGGCGCTGTACACCACGGCATCCGAGGTACCGAGTTGCGCGTTTTTCAAGGCGCGAAACTGTTCGGCGATCTCGGGCAGGGCGGCCACGCGACCGTTGTCAACCACGGTGCGCAGGAAGTTGAGTGCCTTGTCGTTCAGAGGTGTTTTGGCCACACCGGTGATCACCGACACCACTTGGTCATTGGAGACCTTGGGGTTGTCGGCAAACTGCAGCAACTGGGCGTTGCTGGCGATGGCGGCCAATTCATCCAACCACTGCGCAGCGGCAGCGGCGTCGGCCTGAGCGGCCTTGAACAGCGCTTCGGCGTAAGGGCGGGCGATGGTGGCGAGTTCAGCCATGGTCTACCTTTGTTGCTCGGCTCAAAGCTCGGTCTTCAGGCGGGCCAGCAGCTCAGCGTGGACACCGGCGTTGACTTCGCGCTGGAGAATCTGCTCGGCGCCTTTGACGGCCAAACCGGCCACCTGGTCGCGCAGGGCTTCACGGGCCTTGATGATCTGCTGGTCGGCTTCGGCCTTGGCAGCGGCGATGATCTTGGCGGCTTCGTCGTTGGCACGGGCCTTGGCTTCTTCGATCAAGGACTGTGCGCGGCGCTCGGCATCGGCCAAACGGGTGGCGGATTCGTTGCGCGATTTGCTCAACTCTTCCTCGACACGCTTGTTGGCGACTGCCAACTCGGTCTTGGCCTTCTCGGAAGCGGCCAAGCCCTCGGAAATCTTCTGTGCACGCTCGTCCAGGGCTTTGGCGATCGGGGGCCACACGAATGTCATCGTGAACCACACCAGCACCGCAAAAACGATGGCTTGCGCAAAGAGGGTTGCATTGATGTTCATCGCAACGCCTTTCTGTGTGTTAACAAGGGTTGAAACGCATTTGCTGGGGTTGGGTGTACGCCCCAGCGCCATGGGCGCGGAGCGTACCCTTCCTCACAGCAAGACTATCAGGCCAGCACGAAGGGGTTGGCGAATGCGAACAACAGGGCGATGGCCACGCCGATCAGGAAGGCGGCGTCGATCAGACCGGCCAGAATGAACATTTTGGTTTGCAGGTCGTTCATCAGCTCAGGCTGGCGAGCGGAGGACTCGAGGAACTTACCACCCATCAGGGCAATACCGATAGAAGCGCCGATGGCACCCAGACCAACGATGATGCCGCAAGCCAGAGCGACGAGACCCAGAATGTTTTCCATGATGATTCCTTAGGTTTGAGAGGAAGGTTGAGTTACAGAGAGAAAAAAAACACGGTACGCGGTAGACAGACAGCCTGCGCGAACTCAGTGCGCATCATGCGCTTGACCCAGATAAATCAAGGCCAGCATCATGAAGATGAACGCTTGCAAGGTGATAACCAGGATGTGGAACAAGGTCCACACCGTGCCAGCGATCAGGTGCCCGACGAAGAGCAGGCTGCCGCCGAACGAGAGGGCGGCGTAACCACCCAACAACGCGATCAGCATAAACACCAACTCACCCGCGAACATGTTGCCAAACAACCGCATGCCGTGCGAAACGGTTTTCGCGACGAACTCGATCATTTGCATCAGGAAGTTAACGATACCCAGCACCACGGCCCAAAACGGGTTTTTGCTGGTACCAAAAGGCGCACACACCAGCTCGTGGGCCCAGCCGCCCAGGCCTTTGATTTTGATGTTGTAGAACAAACACATCAACAACACGGAGGTCGACAGGCCGAGCGTGGTCGACAGGTCGGCCGTGGGCACCACACGCAGGTAGGCGTGGTGGGGGTCGTGACCGGTGGCAGCGTAATAACCCTCCCACAACTTGGGCAGCAGGTCCAGGGGCAACATGTCCATGAAGTTCATCATGAAAATCCAGACGAACACGGTCAGCGCCAACGGGGCCACCAGCTTGCGGCTCTGGGCGTTGTGGATGACGCTTTTCGCTTGACCTTCCACCATTTCAACCAGCATCTCGACCGCGGCCTGGAAACGACCCGGAACACCAGACGTTGCTTTGCGGGCAGCCAACCACAACACAAACACCGACAACAGACCCAGTGTGGCGGCAATCACAATGGAGTCGACGTTCAAAACGGTGAAATCCACAATACTGGACTGCTTCTGACCGGTGTTGGTCAGGTGGGTCAAGTGGTGCTTGATGTATTCGCCCGGGGTTGGGCCCACGCCTTCAGTTGCCATCGTTCTGCAGCCAATAAAAAGTCAAAAAACAGTCCGGGACCGACTGCGGGAGCGCATGTACAACTCCAGCCAGTAGGCCTTGAGAACCACCACCAGGCCCGCCACCAGGGCCAGCCAGCTCAATCCAGGCACAAAGCGGGGCGCCAACCACAACAGGGCCAACACCAACAACACTTTCACACCTTCCCAAAACAACAACCCTACCAGCGCAGCCCTGGACCAACCAGGCCAAACCAGCGCCAACCACTTGGCCAGCCCACTGGAGGTCAGGCCATAAGCCATCAGTGCGGTGGGCACCAGCACGGCACAACCGCCATAAACCGCTGACCACACCACCGTTGCGTTGCGCGACCAGACACCAGCCACAGCCGCCACCAGCAACACCAACACCACCTGCCAGCCCACCAACCGCCACACCGAATCGGCTGGCTGCCGGCTGCGCCAGGCTTGCGCCTCGGCTGGGGTGAGGGGCTTGAAATCGGCATCAACCGCCTCATCTGCTGCATCGAGCCACCCCCCGTCAACCGGCAGAGCCGGCGCCGGTGAGCTCACACCTTCGGGTTTGGCAGCGGGGTCCTGGCGGACCACCTGCGTGGCATCGGCCATTGTTCTTTCCCCACATTACACCCAGGTTACACAGCGCAGCCACACGGACCGCTCTCAGCAAAGCCACCCATTATACGTAGAAACCCCATCCCCCCGTCAAGCCCTTGCCCACACACAGGGGCCTGGGCGGGCGGGGATAATGACCCCATGGACACCCCGCCGACCATCCCCCCAGAGGAATCCCTCATCCAGTACCCGTGCGACTTCCCCATCAAAGTCATGGGGGCTCATGCGCCCGGTTTTGTGGACGCCATCGTTGCTGTGGCGCGCCAATTCGACGCAGGCTTCGACCCCACCACCTTGGAAACCCGCCCCAGCAAAGGCGGGAACTACCTCGGCCTGACCATCACCGTGCATGTCACCTCCCGGGAGCAGCTCGACGGGATATACCGCACGCTGTCGTCCCACCCCATGGTCAAAGTGGTGCTGTGACCCGGCTCCTGCGCGATTGGGGGCGGGTGCCCTACCCTGACACCTACGCCGCCATGCAGGCGTTCACCACCACACGCGGGTCAGACACCCTCGACGAGATCTGGCTCTGTGAACACCCTCCGGTGTTCACCCAAGGCCTGGCAGGCAAAGCGGATCACCTGTTGGCGCCAGGCAACATCCCTGTGGTGCAGACCAACCGCGGCGGCCAGGTCACCTACCACGGTCCGGGGCAGGTGGTGGTGTACCCTCTGATCGACCTGCAACGCGCCGGTTATTTCGTCAAAACCTATGTGTACCGCCTGGAAGAAGCGGTGATACGCACGCTCGCCCACTGGGGCGTCACAGGTCACCGTGTGGCCAGCGCACCGGGCATCTACGTCCGGTTGGCCGACCCCCGCAGCCATGCCGCCCTGACCGGCCCCACATCGCCCGCCCACCCATTTGAGGGACTGGGAAAAATCAGCGCCTTGGGCATCAAGGTCAGCCGGCACTGCACTTACCACGGCGTGGCCGTCAATGTGGCCATGGACCTGTCGCCCTTTCAACGCATCAACCCTTGTGGTTACGCGGGTTTACAAACCGTGGACCTTTCTACAATCGGGATTCAGGCCGATCCTGCCGAGGTGGGCCAGGCGCTGTGCCACGCACTCGACGCTCTGCTCTGACCCGAAAACCGACCAGCACACCATGACCACCACACCCGACACCCCGGCCTACGACCCCAACGCCAAACAAAAGAGCCAGGCCAAAACCTCGCGGATCCCCATCAAAATCGTGCCGGCCGAAACGCTCAAAAAGCCGGACTGGATACGGGTCAAAGCGGGCAGCCCCACCACACGCTTTTACGAGATCAAAGACATTCTGCGCCAGAACAAGCTGGTCACGGTCTGCGAAGAGGCCAGCTGCCCCAACATCGGCGAGTGTTTTGGCAAAGGCACAGCCACCTTCATGATCATGGGCGACAAGTGCACCCGCCGGTGCCCCTTCTGCGATGTCGGCCACGGTAGGCCCGACCCGCTGGACGTGAACGAGCCTGAAAACCTGGCCAAAACCATTGCGGCGCTCCAACTGAAATACGTGGTGATCACCAGCGTGGACCGTGACGACCTGCGCGACGGTGGCGCAGGCCATTTTGTGGCCTGCATCGAGCGCACCCGGGCCCTGTCGCCCCACACCCAGATCGAGGTGCTGGTGCCCGACTTCCGTGGCCGCGACGACCGCGCCCTGGACATCCTGAAAGCCGCCCCGCCCGACGTGATGAACCACAACCTGGAAACCGTGCCCCGCCTGTACAAAGAGGCCCGCCCCGGTTCCGACTACGCGTTCAGCCTGAACCTGCTGAAAAAGTTCAAGGCCCTTTTCCCCCATGTGCCCACCAAAAGCGGCCTGATGGTGGGCCTGGGCGAAACCGACGACGAGATCCTGGACGTGATGCGCGACATGCGGGCGCACCACATCGACATGCTCACCATAGGCCAGTACCTGGCCCCCAGCGGTCACCACCTGCCGGTGCGCCGCTACGTACACCCCGACACCTTCAAGATGTTTGAAGAACAGGCTTACGCCATGGGCTTCAGCCACGCTGCGGTGGGGGCCATGGTGCGGTCGAGTTACCACGCGGACCAGCAGGCCCACGCGGCCGGGGTTTAAAAAACGCCAGGCCACGAGGCCTGGCTGGGGGTCAATCCGCCATCAAGGCCGATGGGTCCTCGGCGGCCACCACCAACTGGGCCCAAGCCCGCAGCTTGCGGGTATCGGAGCGCAAAATCTGCTGCTTCACCGCCAAAATTTGCGAGGGGTGCATGGAGAAGGTGCGCAGCCCCAGCCCCAACAGCAGACGGGTCATGGCCGGGTCGCCGGCCATCTCGCCACACACACTCACACTTTTGCCCTCTGCCCGGCCGGTCGC
>JBEBBB010000161.1:0-2527 GCA_041158605.1 Pseudomonadota bacterium | reverse complement strand
TTGGAGTGGATACAAAAGCTGTACCGCGACAAAAACATGCGGGGGTACAGCGCCGAAGCGGTGACCGACACCATCTTGCGCCGCATGCCCGATTACGTGAATTACATCTGCCCGCAGTTTCAGCACACACACGTCAACTTTCAGCGGGTGCCTGTGGTGGACACGTCCGACCCGTTCATCGCCCGCGATGTGCCCACAGCCGACGAAAGCATGGTGGTGATCCGGTTTGCCAAACCCAAAGGGATCGATTTCCAATACCTGTTGAACATGATCCATGGGTCTTGGATGAGCCGGGCCAACACCATTGTGGTGCCGGGCGGCAAGATGGAGTTGGCGATGCAACTGATCTTCACGCCCTTTATTTGGCGCATGATGGAACGCCGCCAGCGTGCCTTGGGCTTGCTTTAAAAACAGGAGCCATCACGTGAACGCCCACCCCTCTGCAGAGCTGGCCACCCGCATGGCCAACGCGATCCGTATCCTGTCTGTGGATGCCGTTGAGGCCGCCAAGTCCGGACACCCCGGTGCGCCCATGGGCATGGCCGATATCGCCGAGGTGCTTTGGAACCGGCACCTGCGCCACAACCCAGGCAACCCCCACTGGCCCGACCGCGACCGTTTTGTGTTGTCAAATGGCCATGGGTCCATGTTGATATACGCCTTGCTGCACCTGACCGGATACGACTTGCCCATGAGCGAGTTGAAGCGTTTCCGGCAGTTGCACAGCAAAACCGCTGGCCATCCCGAGGTGGGCGTCACACCCGGTGTCGAGACGACCACCGGGCCCCTGGGGCAGGGGGTTTCAAACGGCGTGGGCATGGCCTTGGCCGAGAAGTTGCTGGCGCAGGAATTCAACCGGCCTGGTCACACCGTTGTTGACCACCACACCTACGTGTTTGTGGGCGATGGTTGCTTGATGGAGGGGATCAGCCACGAGGCCTGTGGTTTGGCGGGCACCTTGAGGTTGTCCAAGTTGGTGGTGTTTTACGACGACAACGGCATTTCGATCGATGGGCATGTGGAGGGCTGGTTCACCGACGACACCCCCATGCGGTTTGAAGCCTATGGTTGGCATGTGATTCGGGCGGTAGACGGGCACAACCCAGCGGCCATTGATGCCGCGATCCAAGAGGCCCGGGCCCAATCGGTTCTGCCCACCGGCAAACCCACTTTGATCTGTTGCAAAACCGTGATCGGGCAGGGCTCGCCCAACAAGGCGGGTACACACGATGTTCACGGGGCGGCACTGGGCCCGAGCGAGATCGAAGCGACCCGTTTGGCGTTGGGCTGGACCGCCGGGCCTTTTGACATCCCTGCCGATGTGGCTGAGGCTTGGGACGCCCGCCAACGCGGTGCCAGGGCCGAGGCCGAATGGCGCACCCGCTTTGAAGCCTACCGTTGCGCCTACCCGGTCGAGGCTGCCGCTTTGGAGCGGCGCACCGCAGGGGTGTTGGCACCAGACTGGGCGCAGCAGTTGCCTGCTGTGTTGGAGGCCATTGCCAGCCAACCCACCGCATGGGCCACCCGCAAGGCCAGCCAAAACGCCTTGGATGCCATGGCACCGCTGTTGCCCGAGTTGTTTGGTGGCAGTGCCGATTTGACGGGTTCCAACCTCACGAATTTCAAGGGGTGTATGCGGGCGGGCCGAGACACCTGGGGCAACCACCTGAGTTATGGTGTGCGGGAGTTTGGCATGGCTGCGGTCATGAACGGCATGGCCTTGCACGGTGGCCACATACCTTACGGGGGCACCTTTCTCACGTTCAGCGATTACAGCCGCAACGCGGTGCGCATGGCCGCCTTGATGAAGTTGCGTGTGATCCATGTGTTCACCCACGACTCGATTGGTTTGGGCGAAGACGGGCCCACCCACCAATCGGTGGAACACGTGCCGAGCTTGCGCATCATCCCCAACCTCGACGTGTGGCGCCCTGCCGATGGGCTGGAAACGGCCATCGCGTGGGCCAGTGCCATCGAGCGCAGTGACGGCCCCACCGCCTTGTGTTTGTCTCGGCAAAACCTGCCCCGCTTGACCACCGCCGATCAAGCCGGTTTGATCCGGCGCGGTGGGTATGTGTTGTCCGAGGTGGCGCAGCCGCGTGCGGTGATTGTGGGCACGGGTTCTGAAACCGCCTTGGCGATGGAGGCCCAGCGCTTGTTGGCCGATGAGGGCATAGCGGTTCGGGTGGTGTCCATGCCCTGTACCCATGTTTTTGACCGACAACCCCAGGTGTACCGGGACGGTGTGTTGCCCCTGGGCCTGCCTGCGGTTGCCGTGGAGGCCGCACACACCGATTTTTGGTACAAGTACGTGGGCCGAACAGGCGCCGTGGTGGGCATGACCACTTTTGGTGAGTCTGCGCCCGCTCCAGTCTTGTACGAACATTTCCAGATCACCGCGCGCGCTGTGGTCGAACGGGTGAAAGGCCTGTTGCCATGACCACATACCCCTATGACTTGGTGCTGTTTGATTTGGATGGCACCCTGATTGAAACCGCTCCCGAAATTGCCGATGCGGTGAACGACA
>JBEBBB010000160.1:0-12199 GCA_041158605.1 Pseudomonadota bacterium | reverse complement strand
CGCTGGGGTGGCTGCAGGGCCAGGTAGCGGGCTTCCTCCTGCAGGCGCAACACCCGGCGCTGGACTTTGCCTGTGGTGGTCATGGGCAAGGCATCGATAAATTCGATCTCTTTGGGGTATTCGTAGGGGGCCAGTTGCCCTTTCACATGGGCCTGCAACGCCGCCACCAAGGGCCGGTCAAAAGCCTGCTCGGGATCGGGACAGCTGGCCCGCAGCGCCAGGTGGTCGGGCGACAACACCACATAGGCCTTGACCACTGCGCCCCGCTCCGCGTCCGGTTTGGGCACCACGGCGGCGTTGGCCACAGCCGGGTGTTTGACCAGGCAGTTCTCCACCTCGCTGGGCCCTATGCGGTAGCCGGCGGCTTTGAACACGTCGTCGGCACGCCCCTGGTACCACAGGTAGCCATCGGCGTCGCGCACCGCCAGGTCACCGGTTCGGCACCAGCTGTTGGTGGGGTCGCCGGTGAACTTGGCGGCTGAGGCCACTTCGTTGCGCCAGTAACCCAGGAAAAAGACCGGGTCTGGCCAACCGTGTACGTCCAGGCGGTGCACCGCCACATCACCGGGCACCCCCACGGGGCATTCTTGTCCTTGTTCGTCGATCACCGCCACCCGGTGCCCTGGGTAGGCCTTGCCCATACTGCCGGGGCGGGCGGGCCACAGGCGGGCGCAATTGCCCACGGTGTAGTTGATCTCGGTCTGGCCAAACATCTCGTTGACCACCACACCCAACTGGTCGCGGCAGTAAGCAAAAACGGCATCACCCACCGCCTCCCCCGCGCTCATGATGGCTTGCAAACGCAGCCGGTAGTGCCGCCGCGGTTGTGCACAAGCCTTCATCATCGCCTTGAGCGCGGTGGGGAACAAAAAGGTGTATGTGACCCGGTGCCGTTGCAACAAGGCAAACGCCACCTCGGGGGTGAAACGCCCGTTGTACGCCACGATGGGACGCCCGAAATACAGGGTGGGCAACAAGGCATCCATCAACCCACCGGTCCAGGCCCAGTCAGCGGGGCTCCAAAACACCGCCTCGGAAGCCTGGCGGGCGTCGTCCGGATCAAAACCAAACCAGTTCTGGCTGCACACAAAACCGGTCAAGTTGCCCAACAAAGCCCGGTGGGGGATCAACGCGCCTTTGGGGTTGCCCGTGGTACCGCTGGTGTAGATCAACACCGCCGGGTCGTCCGCGCGGGTGTTCACCCCTTCAAAACTGGAGCCCGCACAAGAGAGTGCCTGGGGGCCATCCAACACCGCATCCCCATGCCCACCCCCGGTCAGGTCCAGCACCCAACGCACGGTGGGGCATTGTGTCCGAACCCCCTGGACAGCCGGGGTGTTGGCGGCATCGGCCAAGACCGCCACCGCCCCACTGTCTTGCAAGCGGTAGGCCAATGCCTCGGGGCCAAACAGCTGGGACAAAGGCACCGCCACCGCGCCCATCTGCAGCACCGCCATGTACGCCACTGCGGTTTCGAACCGTTGTGGCAGCACCAAGGCCACCCGGTCACCGGGCCGCACCCCCAACAACCGCAGCACGTTGGACAAGCGGTTGGCCTGGGCCTGCAACTCGGCATAGGTGTGGCGTCGCGGGCGCACGGTTGGCCCATCGGCCACCACCGCCACCGACTCAGCGGTGGTGGGGTTCTCGGCCCAGCGCCGCATGCACACCTGCGCCATGTTGAAACGCGCGGGCACAGCCCAGTGGAAGCCCTGGTGCACAGCCGCGTAGCGGTCGGTGGCCGTTGCAACGCGCTGGGGGGTCGCGGGGGTCGCTGGAATGGGGGCCTTGTCCCGGCCTCGACTGCGTGCCATGCCTAGTCTCCTTAAGATAAGCCGAATGTACCAAGCCCGGCGCCTCTCAGACACCCGTTTTATCCCCCTGCGTGGCCTGCACTACCACGTGCGCACCTGGGGCCAACCCCGGCCCGATCAACCACCTTTGTTCATGGTGCACGGGTGGATGGATGTGTCCGCCTCTTACCAGTTTGTGGTCGATGCCTTGGCACAAGACCGGTGGGTGGTCGCCCCCGATTGGCGGGGGTTTGGGTTGACCTCGGACAGCCGTGACAATTTCTGGTTCCCCGACTACCTGGCCGACCTGGACGCCCTGATCGACCACCTGCAGGCGGAACACGGCTTGGGCGACACCCCCATCGACCTGGTGGGTCACAGCATGGGTGGCAACGTGGTCATGGCCTACGCCGGCGTGCGCCCGCAACGGATACGCCGCCTGGTCAACCTGGAGGGTTTTGGCATGCCCGCCACCAAACCCGCCCAAGCACCCGGGCGCTATAGCCAATGGCTGGACGAGCTCAAAGCCGTGCGGCAAGGTGACAAGGCCCTGCAAACCTACGACAGTGTGGCCGGTGTGGCCCGCCGTTTGGTGAAAACCAACCGCCGCCTGCGCGAGGACCGGGCCCTGTGGCTGGCCCAGCACTGGGCACGGCCCAACGCCGAGGGCCGGTGGGCCATTTTGGGCGAGCCGGGGCACAAGGTGGTGAACGCGCAGCTTTACCGCCTGGACGAGATGCAGGCGGTGTTCCAACGCATCACTGCGCCGGTGCTGGCCGTGGAGGCCTCGGACGACAGCCTGGGCCAGTGGTGGAAGGGCCGTTACACCCTGGCCGAGTACCACGAACGCTTGCAAGTGGTGCCCGATTGCCGGGTGGCCGTGGTGCAGGACGCCGGGCACATGTTGCACCACGACCAACCCGCCGAGGTGGCCCGGCTGATCGAAACCTTCCTGGCGTGAGAAAATCGGGGGTTGTACACAAAACACCCGAAAGTTGACCATGGAAGCAGAACGCCTCAACACCCTCGCCACCCGCTTGGCCGACCTCAGCGCGCGCGCGGTCGAGCTCCGGAGGTATCTTTGACTACGATGCCAAGGCATTGAAGTTGAGCGAGGTCACCAGCGCGCTGGAAGACCCCACCGTTTGGGACAACCCCAAACGCGCCCAGGACCTGGGCAAAGAGAAAAAATCCCTGGAAGACGTGGTGCTGGTGCTGGACCGCCTGACCACCGAACTGGCCGACAACACCGAGTTGTTCGAGATGTCGCGCGAGGATGGCGATGAGGCCGGCGTGGCTACCATCGAAGCCGAGGCCGATGGCCTGACCGCCGACGTGGAAAAACTCGAGTTCCGGCGCATGTTCAACAACCCCGCCGACCCACTGAACTGCTTCCTGGACATCCAGGCGGGCGCTGGCGGCACCGAGGCCTGCGACTGGGCCAGCATGCTGCTGCGCCAGTACAGCCGGTACGGCGAGCGCAAAGGTTTTAAGGTCACGGTCGAAGACGTGACCGACGGCGACACCGCCGGCATCAAAAGCGCCACCATCAAACTGGAAGGCGAATACGCCTTTGGCCACCTGCGCACCGAAACCGGTGTGCACCGCTTGGTGCGCAAATCGCCTTTCGACAGCTCGGGCGGGCGCCACACCTCGTTTGCGTCGGTGTTTGTGTACCCCGAGATCGACGACTCCATCGAGATCAACATCAACCCCTCCGACGTGCGCACCGACACCTTCCGCGCCAGCGGGGCCGGCGGCCAGCACATCAACAAAACCGACTCGGCGGTGCGGCTGACGCACATCCCCACGGGCATTGTGGTGCAGTGCCAAGACGGTCGCAGCCAGCACAGCAACCGGGACGTCGCTTGGCAACGCTTGCGCAGCCGCTTGTACGACTACGAAATGCGCAAGCGCATGGAAGAGCAGCAAAAACTGGAAGACACCAAAACCGACGTTGGCTGGGGCCACCAGATCCGCAGCTACGTGTTGGACAACAGCCGCATCAAAGACCTGCGCACCAACGTTGAAATCTCGGCCACCCAGAAAGTGCTGGACGGTGACCTGGACGCCTTCATCGAAGCCTCGCTGAAACAAGGCGTTTGAACACCAAGCCCCCCGGCTACAAGGAACTTGCATGACATCGCTGCGTGAAGGCCCCACCACTGTGGTGCGGCGCGAAGACTACACCGCCCCGGCTTACCAGGTTGAGACCATCGACCTGACCTTTGACCTGGACCCCGCCAAAACCCGCGTGCTCAACAAGATGCGGCTGCGGCGCAACCCCGACGTGACCGCCCAGGCGCTGCGCTTGGACGGCGAAGACCTGAACCTGGCGCGGGTGCTGGTCAATGGCGCGGGCACCAGTTTCAAAATGGACGGTGGCCAGCTGGTGCTGGAAAACCTGCCCGAAGGCCCCGACGCTTTCGACCTGGAAATTTTCACCACCTGCAACCCCGGCAAAAACACCAAGCTGATGGGCTTGTATGTCAGCCAGGGCACCTTCTTCACGCAATGCGAGGCCGAGGGCTTTAGGCGCATCACCTATTGCCTGGACCGCCCCGACGTGATGGCCTTGTTTTCGGTGACGCTGCGTGCCGACAAAGCCGCCTACCCGGTGCTGCTCTCCAATGGCAACCTGGTCGACAGCGGCCACCTAGAAGACGGCCCCAACGGGGCGCGGCATTACGCCCGTTGGGTGGACCCCCACAAAAAACCCGCCTACCTGTTCGCCCTGGTGGCCGGCCAGTTGGTGCACCGCGAGCAAAAGATCCTGAGCCGCAGCGGCACCGAACACACCCTGCAGGTGTACGTGCGCGCCGGTGACCTGGACAAAACCGAACACGCCATGAACTCCCTCATGGCCAGCATCGCCTGGGACGAAGCCCGCTTCGGCCTGCCGCTGGACCTGGATCGCTTCATGATCGTGGCCACCAGCGACTTCAACATGGGGGCCATGGAGAACAAAGGCCTCAACATCTTCAACACCAAGTACGTGTTGGCCAACCCCGCAACCGCCACCGACGTGGACTACGCCAACATCGAATCGGTGGTCGGGCACGAGTACTTCCACAACTGGACAGGCAACCGCGTGACCTGCCGCGACTGGTTCCAGCTCAGCCTCAAAGAAGGCCTGACGGTGTTCCGCGACCAAGAGTTCAGCATGGACATGGCCGGCACACCATCGGCCCGGGCGGTCAAACGCATCGAGGACGTGCGGGTGCTGCGCACGGCCCAATTCCCCGAGGACGCTGGCCCCATGGCGCACCCGGTGCGCCCTGACCAGTACGCCGAGATCAACAACTTCTACACCGTCACCGTCTACGAAAAGGGCGCCGAGGTGGTCCGGATGCAGCAAACCCTGGTGGGTACGGCCGCCGACCCCAGCGGGCGCGCCGGGTTCGCCCAGGGCATGAAGCTGTACTTTGAACGGCACGACAGCCAGGCCGTGACCTGCGACGATTTTGCTCAGGCGGTGGCCGATGCCAACCCCGGCAGCGACCTGGCCCGCCTGCTGCCCCAGTTCAAAAACTGGTACAGCCAGGCCGGCACCCCGCGCGTGCAAGCGACCGGTGTGTACGACGCCACCGCCCGCACCTACACCCTGACCCTGGGCCAAAGCTGCCCACCCACACCCGGCCAGCCCCACAAGGCGCCGTTTGTGATCCCGGTGGCCCTGGGCCTGGTGGGCCTGGACGGCCAGGCCCTGCCCTTGCAGCTGGCCCACTGGCAGCAGGCCGAACACGGCACCCGCACCTTGGTGCTGACGCAGCCCAGCGAAACGTTCACTTTTGTGAACGTGGACCAGGCCCCCGTGCCCTCGCTGCTGCGCGGCTTCAGCGCCCCGGTGGTACTGGAGATGGCGTACACCGACGCCGAGTTGCTGGCGCTGTTGGCCCACGACACCGACGCCTTCAACCGCTGGGAAGCCGGCCAACGCCTGGCCCTGCGCCGCGCCCTGCAGGCCATCGAGCAAGGGGGTGACACCCCCTTGGACACGGCCTACTTGGACGCCATGCGCGCGGTCTTGCAAAACCCGGCCCTGGATGCGGCCTTCAAAGAGCTGGTGCTGACCCTGCCCACCGAAACCTACATCGCCGAGCAACTGGCGGTGGTGGACCCGCAGCGGGTGCACGCCGTGCGCGAAGCCATGCGGGCCCAGCTGGCCACAGCCCTGCACAGCGACTGGGTGCAGGCTTTTGAGGCCCACAGCGACAACGGCGCCTACACCCCCGACAGCGTGTCCAGCGGCCGCCGTGCCCTGGCCGGGCTGGCCCTGCAGATGTTGTGCCTGGCCGCCCGCACCAGCGGCGACACGGTATGGCCGGGCAAGGCCTACCAGCGCTTCAAAGACGCGGGCAACATGACCGACCGCTTCCACGCGCTCAGCGCCCTGGTCCACAACGGGCACGAACTGGCCAAACCCGCGTTGCAGCGCTTCCACCAGCTGTACCAGGGCGAAGACCTGGTGCTGGACACGTGGTTCGCCCTGCAAGCCGGCACCACCGACCGGGGGGGCCAGGTGCTGCCCCTGGTGCGCCAGTTGATGCAACACCCCGACTTCCACCTGCGCAACCCCAACCGCGCGCGCAGCCTGGTCAGCACCTACTGCCACGGCAACCCCGCGGCCTTCCACCGCACCGATGCCGCCGGCTACGTGTTCTGGAGCGAACGGGTGCTGGAAATCGACACCTTCAACCCCCAGGTGGCCGCCCGCCTGGCCCGGGCCCTGGACCGCTGGACCCAGTTGGCCGAGCCCTACCGCACCGCCGCCCGTGAGGCCATCACCCGCGTGGCCGCCAAACCCGACCTCAGCAACGACGTGCGCGAGGTTGTTTCCCGTTCCCTGGCCGCTTAAGGACTTAAGGACACCCCACCATGAGCAACCGCATTTCCCTGACCCGCTACCTGGTTGAACAACAACGCACCCACGGCCGCATCCCCCCACAGCTGCGCCTGTTGATCGAGGTGGTGGCCCGCGCCTGCAAACGCATCTCCATCAGCGTCAACAAAGGCGCACTGGGTGAGGTGCTGGGCAGCGCCGAAACCGAAAACGTGCAAGGCGAGGTCCAGAAAAAACTGGACGTGATCGCCAACGAGGTGCTGATCGAGGCCAACGAATGGGGCGGCCACCTGGCGGCCATGGCGTCTGAAGAAATGGAAGGCATCTACGTGGTGCCCAACCGCTTCCCGCAGGGCGAGTACCTGCTGATGTTCGACCCCCTGGACGGCTCCAGCAACATCGACGTGAATGTGTCCATCGGCACCATTTTCAGCGTCATGAAAAAGGCCACCGGGCAACCCGGCGTGTCGGAGCAAGACTTCATGCAGGCCGGTAACCAGCAGGTGGCGGCCGGCTACTGCGTGTACGGCCCCCAAACCACCCTGGTGCTGACTGTGGGCGACGGCGTGGCCATGTTCACCCTGGACCGCGAACAGGGCTCTTGGGTGCTGACCGCCGACCAGGTGCAAGTGCCCGAAGACACCAAAGAATTCGCCATCAACATGAGCAACATGCGCCACTGGGACGCCCCCATGAAGCGCTACATCGACGAGTGCCTGCAGGGCAAAGAAGGCCCGCGCGGCAAAGACTTCAACATGCGCTGGATCGCCAGCATGGTGGCCGATGTTCACCGCATCCTGACGCGCGGCGGTGTGTTTGTGTACCCCTGGGACAAACGCGAACCCCACAAACCCGGCAAGCTGCGCCTGATGTACGAGGCCAACCCCATGGGCTGGTTGATCGAACAGGCCGGCGGCGCCGCCACCAACTGCCGCCAGCGCATCTTGGACATCACCCCCACCGAGCTGCACCAGCGCGTGTCGGTGGCGCTGGGCTCCAAAAACGAGGTGGAACGCCTGACGCGCTACCACCTGGAAGCCGACGGCAAGGCTTGACCCACGGGCTATAATGGAAGGCTAGCGCCGGAATAGCTCAGTCGGTAGAGCAGCTCATTCGTAATGAGAAGGTCGGGGGTTCGATTCCTCTTTCCGGCACCAATCAAATCAACAAGTTAGCCAACCTCACAAGGGTTGGCTTTTTTGTTTTTGCGTCGGTGTAGCCAACATCATGGCGTTCTGGCACAGTCAAACACAGGGGGTAACTTTGCGCCAAACCCGAGCAACTCAGATGCACAACCCGTTTGTCCCCATACACACCAGACCGCTGTGCTTGAGACAGTGCCGTTGGGCTCTTGCATTCGGCCTGTACATCGGAAGCGCCAGTTGGGCCCAAGCCCCCCACCCAGCCGCTGCTTGCCCACCGCCACCCATGCCGCTGGAGCAACAAATGGCTTATGTGGCGAACGCGCCAGCCCGCAACGCGGGGTTTTTGTGGCGCGCGGAAAAAGCCGGTCGCACCTCGTGGCTGTACGGCACCATGCACCTGAACCACATCGACTTTGCCAAACCCGGGCCGCAGGTCATGCTGGGGCTGCGCAGCAGCGACATGTTGGCGGTGGAGATCAACCTCCATGAACCCCAAAGCCTGACAGGGGTGGTGCTCAACCCCAACATCCGCTTGTCGACAGCACAGTTGCAGCGCTTGCGCCAGGCCTACACACAAGATTGTTTAAAAACAGACCCCGCCGCCACACACCCCGTTGGAGCAGCCACACCACTGTTGGTCACACAGGCCCAGCGCCAGGGTTTGTTTTTTGGGTACAGTCCCGACGCCCGGTTGGTGCAGGTTGCCCAGCGCGTGGGCAAACCCGTGATCCAACTCGAAACCTTGGCCCAGCAGGTCACGGCACTGGCCCCCACCGACCAAACGGGGTTCGACATCGCTTTGGATACCACCTTGTCAGGTGTCGAATCGGGTGCGTTGCAGCAAGAACTGGTGCAATTGAATCGGGCCTGGCAACAAGGCGACTGGACGGCCATTGTTCAGTTGGAGCGCGAAACCGCCGCCAAACAACCAGACTTTGCAAAGCGGTTGAACGACGAGCGAAACGTGTTGATGGCTGACAAAATCGACGCTCTGCACCAGGGCGGCCAACGGGTGTTTGTAGCGGTAGGTGTTCTGCACATGGCGGGCCCCGCGGCACTGCCCTTGTTGCTTCAAAACAAGGGCTACCGCGTGACCGCAGTGCCCCTGCTACCCTGACCCCCTCGGCAGGCGGTCCTCAATAGTTCACCCCAAGCCCAAGGCTTTGGACGCCAGCAAACGGAACGCCCGCTGCTCATCAGGGTCCAGCGGGCCCAGGATGGCGGCCTGCAAACTTTCGACCACAGGCCGGCAGGCGCCCAGCTGGTGCTCCCCCTGGGCCGTGAGCGTGAGGCAACGCGCGCGCCGGTCTTGGGGGCTGACCACCCGCTGCACCAGCCCCTTGAGCTCCAAGCGGTCCACCACCCCACCGATGGTGGCGCGGTCGAACCCGATGGTTGCGGCCAGGCCCGCCTGGTCGATACCCGGTTGCTGCGCAATGGTGTCCAGCGCTGCAAATTGCACCGATGTGAGGTCAAAACCCGCCGCCTGCATGTGGGCCTGAAACACCTGTGTGGACTGCTGCTGCAGCCTGCGGATCAGGTGCCCCGCCATGTCCAACCTGTGCATACGCCCCTTTGTGGTGGCACCCTGAAGGTGGATGCGTAGTTCAGCTTGCGATTTTAAAATGTTTACATATAATATGTGTACATATTGTTTAACCAGCCGCCCCACACCACCCCGAGGAGACCCACATGCAGTACCACGTCAACGGCTTCAACCCTGGCGACCCCGATGTGCAACCCGAGGCCCCTGGCCACCACCGGCAAGGGGGTGACCCCCTGCCCGACACCATCGATGTGCTGATCGCGGGCTCGGGGCCAGCCGGCACCTGCTTGGCCGCACAAATGGCCCAGGAACCAGGCGTACGCACCATGTTGGTGGAGCCCAAGCTGGGCCCCATGGAAAAAGGCCAGGCCGATGGCATCAGCGTGCGCAGCATGGAAATGTTCCAGGCCTTTGGTTTTGCCGAGAAGATGATGCGCGAGTCGGTCTGGATCAACGAGACCACCTTCTGGGCCCCCAACGACCAAGGCACTAGCCAGCGGGTGGCCCGCGTGCAAGACGTGCCCGAGGGCATTTCGGAAATGCCACACGTGCTGATCAACCAGGCCCGCGTGCACGACCTGTTCTTGGACGTGGCGCGCAACGCCCCCTCCCGGCTGACGCCGGACTACGGGGTCAAGGTGGCCTCGCTGTCGGTTGACCCCACAGCCACAGAATACCCCGTGACCGTGACGCTGGAGCACACCGCCCCAGGTCGCGAAGGCGAAACGCACACCCTGCGCGCCAACTACGTGGTGGGCTGCGACGGCGCGCGCTCCAACGTGCGCACCGCCATAGGCGGCGCCCTGCACGGCGACGCGGCCCACCAGGCCTGGGGGGTGATCGACCTGCTGGCGGTGACCGACTTCCCGGACTGGCGCATGAAGTCGTTTGTGCGATCGGCCCAGGACGGCATCCTGATGGTGTTGCCGCGCGAAGGTGGCCACCTGGTGCGCCTGTACGTGGAAATGGACCAACTGGGCGAACACGAACGCGTGGCCGAGCGCAAACTGAACGCAGAAGACATCATCACCAAGGCCCAACGCATCTTCAACCCCTTCAAGCTGGACGTGAAAGAGGTGGTGTGGTGGTCCATTTACGAGATCGGCCACCGCCTGACCGACAAGTTCGACGACGTGCCCGAGGACCAAGTGGCCACCCGGGCACCGCGCGTGATGCTGGCCGGTGACGCCTGCCACACCCACAGCCCCAAGGCGGGCCAGGGCATGAACGTGTCCATGGGCGACACCTTCAACATGGGCTGGAAACTGCGGGCGGTGCTGGGCGGGCGGGCCGACCCAGCGCTGCTGCACAGCTACTCGGGCGAGCGCCGTGCCGCGGCCAAAGGCCTGGTGGAGTTTGACCACCGCTGGTCGCGCGTGGTGGGAGCCAAAGCCGAAGACGACGCCAGCACCGATGGCCTGCCGCGTGTGGCGCGCGAGTTCGTGAACAACCTGCCGTTCACCTGCGGCCTGACCATCCAGTACGAACCCAGCGCCCTGACCGGTGCTGCCACGCACCAAGCCCTGGCCACCGGCTTCGACCTGGGCAAACGCTTCCACTCCGCGCCGGTGGTGCGCCTGGCCGACGCCAAACCCATGCAACTGGGCCATTGCATCGAGGCCGACGCCCGCTTCCGTGTGTTTGTGTTCGCCCCGCAAGGCGACACCGGCGCGCCCGGTGGTGCGGTGGCCCAGCTGTGCGACTGGCTGGCACAGGGCGCCGACTCCCCCGTGCGCCGCCACACGGCCCCCAGCGAAAACACCGACGCGGTGATCGACGTGCGCGCGGTGTTCCAGCAGGCTTTCCGCGACCTGGACCACGCCGCCATGCCCGCGCTGCTGCGCCCGGCTGTGGGCCGCTATGGGCTGTGCGACTACGAGAAGGTGTTCTGCGTGGACCACCAACGGGGCGAGGACATTTTTGCGCTGCGTGGCATCGACCGCGAACACGGCTGTATGGTGGTGGTGCGCCCAGACCAGTATGTGGGCCACGTCCTGCCCTTGCAGGCCCGTTCGGAACTGGCCGCTTACTTCGCCGGCATCTTCAAGTTGCGGGGCTGATCAAGCTGGGGGGGCCGCCGGGTTTACCATGTGAACGCCGCATGAAACCGATTTACGAGCCCCGCCACACACCCCCCATACCTTTCGCGGGTTTCGCCCTGCGCTTGCTGGCGCACGCCAGCGCCGCCCTGGGCGTGGTGGGGCTGTCGCTGCTGTTGGGGATGTGGGGGTTTCGGCGGTTTGAAGGCATGGCCTGGCTGGACGCGTTTTTCAACGCGTCCATGCTGCTCGGGGGCATGGGGCCGGTCAAGACCGAGCTGTCGGATACCGGCAAGCTGTTCGCAGGTCTGTACGCCCTGTACGCCGGACTGTTGCTGATCGCGGTGATGGGCTTGATGCTGGCCCCGGTGGTGCACCGGGTGCTGCACCGCTTTCACTGGCCAGAAGACAACCCGGGCTGACAGTCCCCCGGGGTCACCCCCCCAAGTCCAACGCCCACGGCCCGGTACGCAACCCATCGCTCAAAAACGCCAGGCACACACGCCACTTGGCCAACTGGCTGGACCGTGTGGGCATGGCGGCGTAGATGTCGGCCGGCTGGCGGTGCTGGGGCAACACCCGGGCCAAACGGCCATCGGTCAGCGCCACATCCCACCGCGACAACAAGCGGTGGCCGGTGGCGATGCGGGTGGCGCAGAGGTGGGGCTCTTGCACCACCCCCACCCGGATGTCCATGTCAAACCCCTCGGCCAGGAGGTCCACCCGCCGGTCCACCAGCTCCAGCCACACATCCAGGCCGGGGTGTTGTTGCAGCAACCGCGCCAACAGTGGGGCGATGTGCTGGCTGCCCAGGCGTTGGCTGGTGCTGACGC
>JBEBBB010000159.1:0-13715 GCA_041158605.1 Pseudomonadota bacterium | reverse complement strand
TACATGGTGGCCTCGTAGCCCATGCCACACCCCGAGCTCACGTAATCGGGGTGGCCATACCGCGACCCCGCGCGCGTGTTGACCACCACAATCTCCAGGGGGGTCAAGGTGTGGTTGATGCGCTGGAGCTCCGCCTCGACATCGGCCGCGGTCACCACATACCCGTCTGGCAGGTGCCGAAAGTCCAGCTTGACCCCCGGCTGGAAACACCACTCCAGGGGCACGTCGTGGATGGCGATCGCGGGCTTTTGGGCCCCCAAAGCCTTGTCCATGGTGGAGTGGAAATGGTAGGGCGCGTCCAGGTGGGTGCCGTTGTGGGTGGAGAGTTGCACCAGCTCCACCGCCCACCCTTCGCCATCGGGCAGGTCCTCTTTTTTCAGACCGGGAAAAAACGGCTCGATCTGTTCAAAGGTGTTCTCGTGGGTGAAGTACTGGATCTGGGGCGCAAACGCGGGCGGGTCGCTGAGCACGTCGTTTTCCAGGTAGATGGAGAGGTCGACAAATCGGCGGGACATGGTGGCTCCTTGGCGTTGTGTGGTGAAAAGTTCAGGGGGTTTGCCAGCGCAGGAGGCGCCGCTCGGCCATGCCCAACAGGGCGTTGCTGACAAAACCGATCAAGCCCAGCAGGACGATACCGGCGAACAACTCGCTGGCGCGGAAAGAACGGGCGGCTAGCAAGATGGCCTGCCCCAAACCCGACTGGGAGGCGATCATCTCGCCCACCACCGATACGATGAGCGATACGGTCATGGACAAGCGCATGCCCGACAAAATATCGGGCATGGTGCTGGGCAAGCCCACCTTCCACACAAACGCCCACCGCCCCATTTGTAAGGCGGCGGCCACCTCACGCAAGCGGGGCTCTACCGACGCAAACCCGTGCACGGTGGCCAATAGCACCGGCCACATGGCACCAAACGCCACCACGCACAGCACCATGGTGGGGGACAGGCCAAAAATGGAAATGGCCAAAGGGACCACCGCCGAAGCGGGCAATGGCCGGATGAACTCCAGGGTGGGTTGGATCCAGGTTCGGGCTGCGGAGGACATGCCGATCAGCGCGCCCAAGGCCATGCCCACCAACGACGCTAACAACCACCCCAACACCATCCGCTCCACTGTGCTGGCGGTGAACCCAGCCAGCTCGCCAGGTGTGCCACCGGGCTCCACCGGTGCCAGGTTGAGCCCCTGCAGAAGGCTGGACCAGGTGGCTTCCGGGGTGGGCAAGAACACCTTGCTGACCCAACCCCAATGGCTGGCACACCACCACAAGCCCACGAACGCCGCCAACACCAACAAAGAGCCCAGGTGGCCCAACAGGGTGGAACGGTTCACAGCACAGCCCCCATGCGGCGGGCCACACGGGCCTGCAACCACTGCGCCCAGGCGTTGACGGCCACACCCACGACACCGATCCAGAACAGCCAGGCCAACATCAGGGCCGGGTCCAGGCTTTGCTGCGCGATCATGATGGCGTAGCCCATGCCATTGGGGTTGGCGGCGATCTCGACCGTCACCGCCACCACCAAAGCGATGGCCACCCCCAAACGCAAGGCCACAAACAGGCGCGGCACCATGGCGGGCAGCACCACCTTCAGCACGCGGTCTTGGGGCGACAGGTCCAGGGCCATGGCCACCTCCAACAACCGGGGCTCCACCTGGCGGGCGGCCGCCTGGGCCAGCACCAGCATGGGCCAGAACGTGGCAAACGCCACCACCGCGACCTCCATGGCCATACCAAAACCATAGACCAACAGCGCCAACGGGATCAAGGCCACCGACGGCACTGGACGCAACACTTCAATGGTCAAAAAGCCCATGCGGGCCGCCCTGGGGTACAGGCCCAAGACCACCCCCAACAACACCCCCAGGCCCGCTCCCAGCAGCAGCCCTACCGCGGCGGAGCCCAGCGTGAACGCTGTGGCCTGCCACAGAGAGCCGTCGCGCACCGCACCCCACCACGCAACAGCCGCCTGGCTGGGCGGTGCGAGGGCTTCGCTGCCCGCCCCGGCACCTCGGGTGTACACCTCCAACACCCCCAGCAACACCAAAGGAAACACGGCAGACCGCCAACCGGCGAGCACACGAGAAACGGCAGAGAAGGACATGTCAGTGGTGTCCCAAAAAGCGGTACAGCTCGCGCCGCAGGCGGAGAAAATCGGGGTGCTCTTTGGTGGTCAGCTGGTCGCGTGGCCGGGGTATGGGCACATCGATCACCGCCGCCAAACTGGGGGCCTCCGGGGTGGGGTTGGCCCGCAAAGCGATCACCCGGTCCCCCAGGTAAATGGCCTCTTCCAGGTCATGGGTCACAAACAGCACGGTCAAGCCCTGTTCGCGCACCAGGCGCGACACCTCGTCTTGCAGGCTCTCGCGGGTCATGGCGTCCAGGGCCCCAAAGGGTTCGTCCATCATCAACAACTCGGGCCGTTGGGCCAAACACCGCGCGATCTGCACGCGCTGCTGCATGCCCCCCGACAGTTGAACCGGGAACTTGTGCGCGTGGGCGCCCAGGCCCACGGTCTGAAGCACCTCTGCGATGCGGGCTGGCCGCTCGGCTGCCGGCACACCCGCCGCCTCCAGCGCCAAACCCACGTTGCCCTCCACGGTGCGCCAAGGCAACAAGGCCCGGCCATAGTCTTGGAACACAAAGGCCACCTCACGGGAGGGCCGTGTGATGGCCTGCCCGCGTCGCAAGGCCGCGCCGGCCGTGGGCTGGACAAAACCAGCCGCGGCCCGCAACAGGGTGGTTTTGCCACACCCCGATGGTCCAATGATGCAAACGAACTCCCCCTGTTGCACATCGAAACTGGTGGGTGACAGGATCTCCCGGCCACCCAGGTGTATGGCCACCCCGTCAAAACGCAGCAGGCTCATGCGGTGGCCTTTATTTGGCGATCAACTGGGCCACGTTGGGCACGGCCTTCAGCATGTTCTGCTCGCGCATCATGCCGACCCAGTCGTTGAGGTGTTTGCTGTTGACCACGGGCAGCGGCGGGCTGATCTGGATGGATGCCAACACCTCAGGGGGCAGCTTGATGTACTTGCCGATGTGCGCGCGAACCTTGGCATCGTTTTTGGGGTTGGTGATGAAGGCCGCAGCCTCCACGATGGCCTCGCGGAAAGCCTTGACCGCTGCGGCGTTTTTGGTGGCCCAATCCCGGCGGGCGGTGTACAAAATGGTGGGCATGCCCTCGGGCAAAAACGTGGTGTAAAAAGACGCCACGTAACCCGCGTTGCTCTGCAGAATGCGGGCCATGAACGGGTCGGCGGTCACCACCGCGTCGATGGACCCGCCACGCAACAGATCGGCGTGTTGGGGAAACGACGCTTCCACAAAATTGACCTTGCTGTAGTCCACACCCTGGTTCTTGAGCCAGGCCCGGAACGTCACGTGCAGGTAGGCGCCCAAGCCGGGCACACCAATTTTTTTACCCACGCAGTCTTGGGCGGTTTTGATGCCCACGCCTGCACGCGCCACCAGGCCCACACCAGTGATGCTTTTGGAGGTGCCGCCACCACCGCCCACCACCACGTGGTCCAGCCCGCCATCCACCGACTGCAGGAACACCGACGGGGTGGGCCCACCCATCTGGAGCGAGTCGGCCTGCACCGCCGCCGGAATGGAGGGGTTGAGGGGGATGAACTTGGGCTCAACGTCCAGTTTGCGTTTGCCGAAATACCCTTCTTCTTTGGCGACAAACACCGACGCAAAATCGGTCACGGCGGTGAAGCCAAAAGTGATTTTGGTGGTCTCTTGCGCATGCGCGGGCCAGGCAGACGCTCCGGCGGCGGCCAGGGCGCCCGTCAGCAAGGTGCGGCGGCGGGGGTGTTGGTTGGGGTGGGTCATGTCTGTCTCCTTTTTCGTGTGGAGCGAACGGGGTTGGCTGGGTGAACGAGGGCCACGGCACCCCGGATGCCGTGGACCATAAACGCGATCAGCAAAGGTGCCGCTGTGGAAGCGTTGGGCACATTGGCCCCATGCGACAAACGCTCCACACGTGCATCGGCTATGTGGTGCAACAAAGCCCCCAAAGCAAACTGGTAACACCAAGCCACCGTGGCCCGGTTGATGGCGGGCACCTCGTGGGCCAAGGTGTCCTGCAGCACGCCGATGAAGGCCTCGGCCATGGGGTCAAAAAACTCGCGCAACACGCGGTCGGCGTGGTCTTGTTGGGTGGACAACCCTTGGGTCATCAACAAGGCGTAGTACTCACCCTCGGGGCTGGCCCGCATCTGCAACACCGGCTCGATGAACGCCCGAACGATGTGCTCGAGTTTGTCGGGTGTCCAGGGGGCTTGTTCGGCCGCCCTTAAACGCGCCATGCGCGTGCCGATGGTGTGGGACCAGCTCTCGAAAATCGCGTGAAACAGCTCGTGCTTCTGCCCGAAATAGTAGCCCACCAAAGCCAAAGGCACACCGGCCTCCTCGGCGATTTGGCGTATGGACACGCCGTGGTAACCCCGCTGCGAAAACAGCTTCTCGGCGGCCCACAAAATGGCTTGGCGGCGATCGGGTTTGGCGGTGCCCATGTCCACAATTGAACGATCGTACAAATATTTTGCACATTCGTACAAACCCGAACCCAAGGCCAAGGCCAAGGCCAAGGGTTAGCAGACGCTACAGGCAGCCAGGGCGGCCCGCACCTCCCGCCGCGTGTGCTCCAACAGGTAGTCCAAAAACACCTGTGTCCGACGGGGCATGAACTTGCGGCTGGGCAAAGCGGCGTACAGGGAAAACCGCCCGGTGACCCAAGGGGCCAACACCCGCACCAAGGCCCCGCTGGCCAGGTGGGGGGCTGCCAGCTCCATGGGCAATGCGGTGATGCCGGCACCGTCCAAAGCGGCCCTCATCACGGTGTCGAGGTGGTTGGCCTGCATGGCGGGCTTCAGGGTGGGGCGCAGGCGCTCGCCAGGCCTGTCCGCCCTCTCCAAATGCCAATGCAGACGGGTCTGTGTTTCGGGTTTGATGATGAGACAGCTGTGCTCGCTCAAACCCTCGGGCGCGCGTGGCGCAGGGTGGCGCGCCAGGTAGGTGGGTGCGGCTACCATGACCGCTTCGGTTTCGTTGATTTTGCGGGCGACCACATCACCATTCCAATCCGCATCAGTGCCCATTAGGGTGACGTCGTAGGCCTCGATCGGTGGGTCCAGGTGGGTCGCCACATCGATGTCCAGCACGATGCGTGGGTAAGCCTGGTGAAAACCCGCCACCATGGGTGCCAACACGTGTGTGGCCAGCGCGGGCGGGGCCAACACCCGCAACACACCCGCCAACTCCCTTGTACGGGCGCTGACCAGGTCATCGGCCTCGTCGAGGTCCTGCAAGATCTGACGCACCCGGGCCAGGTAGGCCTCGCCGGCTTCGGTCAGCGACATGCGCCGCGTGGTGCGCTGCAACAGGCGGGTGCCCAGGTGCTCTTCCAGGTCGGCCACCAGGCGGGTGACCACGGCCGGGGACAGGTCCAGCTCCCTGGCCGCGGCAGCAAAGCCACCTTCGTCCACCACCCGCTGAAAAACGCGCATCGAGGCCAATCTGTCCATGGTTTACCCGAATAATTGTTGCTGATTTAGAAATAGATCATAGACGAAATGGCTGTTTTTTTGTTTCTTTGGAAACTTTACAGTTCACCCATCGCAGCGCAAAACGGTTCCAGACCCCAGCGGAACCGCCCCGAATCCCCGGCACTGCGTTGTTGTTTGTTGTGTTGTTTGTTCATTGAAAGGAAATCACCATGAACCGCCAAGTCATCACCTCTGTTACCCTGGCCATCGCCGCATTGACCGCCAGCCACGCCATGGCCCAAGACACCCCCAAAACCCGCGAACAGGTTCGTGCCGAACTGGCGCAAGCCATCCGCAACGGTGACATGGTCGCCGATGGTGAAACCGGCCGTACCGCTGCACAACTGTTCCCCGGCAGCTACCCCGCAACCACCGCTGCTACCCAAGGTATCAGTCGCGCTGAAGTCCAGGCCGAACTCGCCCGTGCCGTGCGGGCAGGTGATGTGGTGGTTGACGGTGACACGGGTGTCAAACTCAACCAGCTGTTCCCAGGCCAGTACCCCTCGGCACCAGCGGTGGCCCAGGGCAAAACCCGGGACCAAGTCAAAGCCGAATTGGCCGAGGCCATCCGCAACGGTGACGTGATCGCTGACGGTGAAACCGGGCAAACCCAACGCCAGTTGAACCCTGGGATGTACCCTGCCAAAAATGCTGTGGCACAAGGCAAAACCCGCGACCAGGTCAAGGCCGACCTGGCCGAGGCGGTACGCCGCGGTGATGTGGTGGCCAATGGTGACTCTGGGGTCAAACTGAACGAGATGTTCCCCGGCCGTTACAGCGCCAACTGAGTCGTCTGAGGTTCTGCAGCTCAAAAGCCTGCAAGGCACACAAGGCCTGCAGGCTTTTGTTCGGTATCTTCAGTGGATAGACGCCAAAAACTGCTGCAACTCGGGGGTTTTCGGCGCTGCAAACAGGACCTCGGGAGGTCCCATCTCGTGCACGCGGCCTTGGTGCATAAAAATCACCCGGTCGGCCACCTTGCGAGCGAAATTCATTTCATGGGTGACCATCAACAAGGTCATGCCGTCCTCGGCCAAACGTTCGACCACGCGCAACACCTCTCCCACCAGTTCGGGGTCCAAGGCACTGGTGATTTCGTCGCACAACAGCACGGCCGGCTCCATGGCCAAAGCCCTGGCGATGGCCACGCGCTGTTGCTGTCCACCCGACAACTGGTCGGGCATGGCATCAAACTTTTCGGACAGCCCGACCCGTTCCAGCAAACGCCGCGCTTGCTCGGCCACGTCTTTTGGTCCGGTGTGCTTGACCAAACTGGGCGCGAGCATGATGTTCCGCCCCACTGTCAGGTGTGGAAATAAGTTGAATTGTTGGAATACCATGCCCACACGCTGGCGCAAAGCGCGCATGGCAACGGCACTGTCGTGCAACAGGGGCTTGCCATCCACGGCCAGGGCACCGTCTTGAAAGGACTCCAAACCGTTGATGCAACGCAACAGGGTGCTTTTGCCGGACCCACTTTTGCCAATGATGGCAATCACCTCCCCGTGCTGCACCTGCAAATCGATACCTTTGAGCACCTCGGAGCTGCCGAAAGATTTTCGCAAGGCGGTGATTTGAACAATGGGGCCGCGGGGCTCAACGGAGGTTGCCATGGGTTTTTCTTTCTAAAAACTGGGCGTACAGGCTGATGGGGTAACACAGCGCGAAATACACCAAAGCCACACACGCAAACACCGTGAACGGGGCGTATGTGACGTTGGAGATCATGTTGCCAGCACGGGTCAGTTCCACAAACCCCACCACCGATGCCAGCGCGGTGCCTTTGATCACCTGGACCAAAAACCCCACGGTGGGTGGGATGGCGATGCGCAAGGCCTGGGGGAAAATGACGTGGCGCAGTTGTTCACCAAACCCCATGGCCAAACTCTGTGCAGCCTCCCACTGGCCCTTGGGTATGGCTGCAACGCACCCCCGCCAAATTTCAGTCAAAAATGCACTGGTGTACAAAGTCAGGGCCAACGTCACCGAGAACCAAGGCGACACGTCGACACCCATAAGCCCAATGCCAAAATAGGCCAAAAAAAGTTGCATCAACAAAGGGGTGCCTTGGAACACCTGCACATAGGCTGCGACAACCCGTTCGGCTCCAGGCAGTTGAGCGGTGCGTGCCAGCAACAAGAACAGGCCAACCAAACCGCCCCCCACAAACGCGATCAGCGACAACGCCACCGTCCAGCGCGCGGCCAGCAGCAGGTTGCGGACGATGTCCCAAAGGGTGAAATCAACCACAAGGTGTCCTTTCAGCGGCCAAACACAAAACGCGCACCGGCCCAATTCAGGGCCCTGCGAAGGGCGATGGCCAACGCGAGGTAAATGGCAGTGGCCACGATGTAGGCCTCAAAGGTGCGGAAGTTTTTGGCCTGTATCACATTGGCCGAATAACTCAGCTCTTCTGTTGAAATCTGACCACACACCGCCGACCCCAACATCACGATCACGATCTGGCTGACCAGCGCAGGCCACACCTTTTTGAGTGCGGGCGGCAGCACCACCCGGGTGAACACCTGCACACGGCTCAAGGCCAAGCTGAGTGCCGCTTCAACCTGTCCCCGCGGTGTGGCTTGTATGCCTGCTCGGATGATCTCTGTGGCATAGGCGCCCAGGTTCAGCACCATCGAGATCACAGAAGCCACTTCAGGCGACAGCTTCACACCCAGCGATGGCAATCCAAAAAAAATAAAAAACAGCTGCACGATAAAAGGTGTGTTGCGGATCAGCTCCACATACACCCCACACATAACGCGCAACCCCAACGGCCCGTTGGCGCGGGCCCAGGCGCAGCCCACCCCAACCAGCAGGCCCAACACCAAGGCCACGGCGGTCAGGCCCAACGTCCACAACACCCCTTTCAGCAAAAAGGGCCATTGGCTGAGCACCGCTGCGAAATCCAGCTCCACGGACATAAAGGGCCTGCCTTGGTGTTGTGTTTACTGACCCAAGGGCAAGTTGCCCGCAGGTCGACCCAGCCACTTTTGCGACATCTTGTCGATGGTGCCATCCGCCTTGGCGGCCACGATGATCTCGTTGACTTTGGCGCGCAGCGCATCCTCCCCTTTGGCCACACCAATGAAGTTCGGGCTGTCTTTGATCAACAGCTTGAATTCCGCTCCGAGCTGCGGGTTTTTCTGTGCCATCAAACCGGCGTTGGACACGCTGGTTGCAATCACCTGGGCTTGACCAGCCACAAACGCGGCGGTGGTGGCTGCCTGGTCTTCATACCGTTTAAAGTCCATGGTCGCTGGACCCACTTTGGTCAGCTCTTGCTCTTCCATGGCGCCTTTGGCAACGGCGATGGTTTTGCCGCCCAGGTCCGCGAAGGTCTTGATCGACAGGTTCTTGGGACCGTACACCGCCTGGAAAAAAGGCGAATAGGCGTGTGTGAAGTCGATCACTTTTTCGCGCTCGGGGTTTTTGCCCAAGGTCGATATCACCAAATGCACCTGTTTGGTCTGCACATAGGGAATGCGGTTGGCGCTGATCACGGGCACCATCTGCAGTTTGACACCCAGCTTGTCGGCGATCAGCTTGGCCATGTCCACATCCAAGCCCTGGGGTTGGAGGTCTATACCGACAAAACCATAAGGCGGATAGTCGGTGGGCAGTGCGATCTTGATGGTTTTTGCTCTGAGCACATCGTCCAGAGCGCTCTGCGCGTGCGCAGAGACGCCCCCTGCGGTCAGGGCAACGCCCGCGGCCAGCGCGAGCAAATGTCGTTTGGTGGTCTTCATAAAACAGCTCCAAGGTAGGTGGGGTTGGGGGGGAAATCAGGGGTGGGGTTTGACCGGCGATCGGGGCGTGACAACGGTGTGAGCGCGGCGCGCAACTCGGACAAAGGGTCGGTGGTGTGGGCGTGCAGGCGCAAGGCTTGTTGCACATGGCCAATGTGCTCGGCCATCAACGCCTCGGCCCGGGCGGCGTCACCCACCTCCAGGGCCTCGACGATCGCCACGTGCTCTTGACACGAGTGTGCGGCGTCATGCGTGCTTTGGTACCGCATGGCGATCAAGGTGGTTCGGGCCGTGAAGTCGCGCAAGGTGTCCGCAAGCAACTGGTTGCCCAGGCACTCGGCCAAACACACGTGAAAATCACCCAGCAGGTAGCTGCGTTGGCCCACATCGCTGCCTTGTAGGGCCGCCTTTTCAGCGTGGATGTGGTCTTTAAGCTTGTCCAACTTACCACTGTCCATGGGGCCAGCGCTGCGGATCAACCCTGTCTCGATCACACGGCGGGCCTCGAAGGCCTCCCTCGCCTCCGCCTCGGAAGGCTGGACCACATACCAACCCCGGCGGGCGCTCACCGTGACAATGCCACGCGCTGCGAGTTGCATCAAAGCCTCGCGCACCAACGTGCGGCTGCAATCGAACAGCAGGGACAGGGTTTGTTCACCCAAGCGGGCACCAGGCGCCAGCTTTTGCGCCAGGATGGCTTCTACGATACGGTCGGCAATGTCGCTGGAGGTCATGTGGGCTAGGGGTTACCCACCCAAACAAGCCAGAACCGTGCCAACGGTTCACGGCCCTTGTATGCAAGATTGGCGCATCAGATCGGTGCACCTGTGTGCCGTGCTGGGGCACAGCGCACTTGCGCTGCGCGCCCTCAACCGCTGTAGCGTTGCCCCCGCGCCAACAACTCGGGCGTGCCAATGACCCCGTTCAACCCATCAAAATCCAACATCGCGCCCCGCCAGGGGTCGGTGGTTTGGTGGGTGTGCAGGCTGCGGTAATACCCTTGCAGCGCGTGGCCCAGCGCGCGCACCGTCCCGCCCGGGAAAATAGCGATCCGAAAACCCAAACGGCCCAGCTGGTCGGCGGGGGTGATCGGCGTTTGGCCGCCCTCCACCATGTTGGCCAACAGGGGCACACGCCCCCCGAACAGGGCGCCTGCTCGGGCCAGCTGCTCGGGTGTGCGCAAGGCCTCGATGAACAGCGCGTCCACACCGCACGCCAGGTAGGCCTCAGCGCGGTCCATGGCAGCATCCCACCCCTCCACCGCCAGCGCGTCGGTGCGGGCCAGGACCAGGGTGTGTTCGCTGCGCCGGGCGTCCAAGGCGGCCTTGAGTTTGCCCACCATCTCTGCCACCGGGACCACGGTTTTACCTGCCAAGTGGCCGCAGCGTTTGGGAAACCCTTGGTCCTCGATCTGGACCATGGCCGCGCCAGCCCGTTCAAACCCCTGCACGGTGCGCTGCGTGTTCAAAGCGTTGCCAAAACCGGTGTCCGCGTCCACGATGACCGGCGTGGCCACCCGCTCGGTGATGCGGGACAAGGTGTCACAAACCTCGGTGTAGGTGGTCAGGCCCACATCCGACCGGCCCAACAGGGTGTAGGCCACGGACGCACCAGACAGGTACAGCCCTTCAAAGCCGGCCTGCTCGGCCAACAGGGCGCTGAAAGCGTCGTAAACGCCTGGACACAAGAGTGGCGTGTCTTGTTGCAAACGTTGTCGCAAACTCATGCCCCAGACCCTTTCAAAAAGGCCGCAATGCTGTGGGCCGCGATGTACCCCCCCGCGACCGCGCTCAACAAACCGTTGCCCGACAGGTAACCGCTCACATGGTTGCCCGACACCCCGCGCGCCGCCCCCCCGGCGGCCCAGCCGTTGGGCCAGGGGGTGCCGGCCTGGTCCAGAACCCGGGAATGCGCATCCACGTCCAACCCGCCCTGGGTGTGGAACAAAGCACCGGTGACCTTCACCGCAAAATACGGCGCTTGCAAGGTGCGGCGGTGGGTGCGGCCCCACGCGTC
Source organism: Pseudomonadota bacterium (assembly GCA_041158605.1). Lineage (GTDB taxonomy): Bacteria > Pseudomonadota > Gammaproteobacteria > Burkholderiales > Burkholderiaceae_C > JBEBBB01. The sequence continues at coordinate 2,388 of JBEBBB010000159.1, read as the reverse complement.
CGCCTCGCCAGGCACCCACGCGGACAGGGTGTCTGCCAGGGTGCGGGTGTCGCAACCGACCGTGGCAGCCAGTTCCGCGACATCCGCGCAGCGGCGCACCGCGCCAGCCCGTTCGGCTTGGACAAAATCCGGAAAGCCTTGGGCCAATTGGTGGATGGGTGGGTCAAACACGTTCCAGGCCACACCGCCCGGTTGCGCGACCACGTGCAACGCCGCCTCGGAGTAACCCTGCGACTCGTCGTGGAAACGGCGCCCCTCGCGGTTGACCTGCACCCCACCCTCGACCATCAGCGCCCAGGTCATGAGCACACCGTGTGGCACCGCCCAAGAGCCGTGGCCTTGGTAAGCCTGCAAATCCGCCAGCCCGGCACCCAAGGCTTCGCCCCAACGGACGGCGGTGCCGTCGTTGCCGGTGTGGCCACCGAACGTGGCCTGCGCCATCTCGGGGATGAAACGTTGCACCAGATCGGGCGCACCACCATACCCGTTGCAGGCCAACAACAGCGCCCGGCAAGCGATGGCCTCGGTCGCACCACCGGGGCGCAACGCCCGCACACCCAGCACCCGGTGCCCGCTGTCCACCACCAGTTCGGTGGCGTGGGCGTCGGTGAGCACCGGCACGCCAGCCCGACCCACTGCGGCCTCCAGGGCCTGCGCCAGCGCCTGGCCGGTGCGCTCGGGCAGCGTGTGCATGCGGTGGCGGGTGTGGCCTGGGTACAAAAAGCTGTCCAGCACCTCCCACTGCAAGCCGTGTGCGGCCGCCAAGTGGTCCAAGGCGGGTGCGATCGCCTGTGTGTAGGCCGCCACCAAAACCGGAGAGGCGTTGCCGTGGGCCTTGGCCTGGATGTCAGACGCGAACCGGTCGGGGCTGTCGTCGATGCCCAAAGCCCGTTGGGCGGCGGTGCCCGCCGCGGGGATGAAGCCAGAAGACAAGGCGGTGGAACCGCTGGGCTGGGGGTCGCGCTCCAGCACCACGGCCTCCACCCCCAAATCGGCCAAGACCAGTGCGGCGGTCAGCCCGCAAGCGCCCGCGCCCACCACCAGCGCGTCAACCTGCACAGGGGCCACAAAACCAGGGTCCACTACCACACGGGCGGTGGGGCTTGCGGTGGGGCTTGCGGTGGGGCCGGTGGTCATGCGAACCACTGGGCCAACAGACCCAGGCCATCGGTGACGTGCGCCACGGTGCCCATGTCCGCCAGCGCGTTGGCATGGGCCTCGGGCTTGAAGGCGGCACAGGCATCCGACACCACCCAGGTGTCGTAATCGCGCATGTGGGCGTCGCGCACGGTGCTGGCCACACCACCGTTGGTCACGATCCCACAGACCGCCACACGGGTGACCCCGTTTTTGCGCAGCAGCCAGTCCAGCTGGGTGTTGAAAAACGCCGAGTAAGCCACTTTCTGAACCGATACGTCGATCACGGGTTGCAGCAGGTCGACGTTGGCCTGTCCCCAACTGCCAGGGGCAAAGTCGCCTCGGGCCAAAAAGGGCCGCAGCGCCTTGAGGTGGGGCGACACCAGGGGTTCACCCCCTGCACCGGGCCACAAGGTGAACTGGCTGGCCACCACCAACCCACCGGCCGCCTTGACCGCCTGGGCCAAGGGCAACACACGGGCGGGCAAGGCCTGGGCTTGGGGGTTGGCACAGCCCCCCCTCGCGTAAGCGCCACGGGGGTCCAGGAAGTCGTTCTGTAGGTCGACAATGACCAAAGCGGTGTTCATGGTTGGCGCAGGATCAGGTTGCCCAAGCGGTCGACCTCGGTGCTGAAGCCGGGCTCCAACCACACCGTGGTGTCGGCCTGTTCCAAGATGGCCGGACCCTCGATGCGGGCCCCCACCGGCAGGTCCAACCGCGCGTACCGCTGGGCCTGCACCCAACGCCCGCCGGTGTACACCGGCTGCTCGCCCAAAGACGCTGTGCTGCCTGGCCCTTTGGGGGCCAGCAAAGCCAGGTCGAACTTGGGCCGGACACCGATGAGCGCGTACCGCAGGTTCATCACGCGCAAGGGGATGCCATCCAACACCCGCCCGAACTCGGCGCGGTAGGCCGCTTCAAAAGCGGCTCGCACGGCCCCGGCGTTGAGGGTGTTGGCAGGCACAGACACCGCCACCGTGTGGGTTTGACCCTGGTAGAGCATGTCGAGCAACACCTCTTCCCGCACCGATTCAAAGGCCACACCCGCGGCCTCCAACCGGGCGCGGCAGCGCGCCTTAAACGTGGCTTTCAGCGCACCCAATTGGTCAAAATCGATCGCGGACAGGTCTTGGTTGAGGGTCTGCACCGCGTCGTGGCGCATGTCGGCCATCACACAACCCAAGGCAGAGGTCACCCCCGGGTACCGCGGTACGATGCCCGTGACCACCCCCACCTCGCGCATCATGGCGC